>JAJTIF010000142.1 GCA_021299675.1 Pseudomonadota bacterium
CAGCGAGCGCAGCAACGGGGTCTCTCGTCTCGTGCCGGTATCGATTTAGTGCGAGCCTCGAAAGCCTGGGCCTACATCAATGCACGAGATTTTGTGCTGCCGGATGATGTGAAGTTTATTTTTCCATTCGTCGCCGGTCACCGTCTGCCTCTGCAAGAACTTGGGGTGAAGATCGAGCAAGACTTGGCACGTGAGATCTTAAAAGATGTCAGTGTTCTCTAGGCTCAAACTTTATTTGCACCAGCGTGTGCGGCGAAAACCTCAGGTTTTCATCATGCCCACCGTGGCCGGGCTCTGGTGGCTTGGGAGCGTGTTTCTCTTAATGCTCATGGGCTGGGGCTACGCCAACAACCTGTGCCTGGCTTTGGCGGTCTTGCTCTTATCCTTATCGGTGATTTTTCTCATCGAATGTCATTTCAACCTTGAGGGCCTAGGAATTCAAAGAATCTCCTTTGAGGATCAGTTCCAAGGCGCACCCTCGAGCTGGCGCGCTCAGCTCAGAGACCTGACTCAGCGTTCACGAAAAGATCTCTGGCTGCGCTGGGATGGACCACAAAAAATTCAAGGCGAGATGAGACTTACATCGGCGCAAAGTGCAGAAGGGGAGCTCTCCTTTCCTCGAACCGGGCGCTGGCGCTCCCCTACCCTGATCCTTGAATCGAGTTATCCACTCGGTCTTTTTCGCGCCTGGAGTTTTCAAAAATGTGAAAGTGAAGTGTGGGTGTATCCGGCTCCCCTGGCCCGTGGGGTGCGACTTGATCAGTACCACCAAGACGACTCTCAGACCGAGCGCTATAAGGTCTCCACCAGCGGTGATGAGCCTCACGAGAGTAAGGTCTTTGAGCCCTCTGATCCCTACAACCGCATCGACTGGAAGCAATTCGCTAAAAACCGCGAGCTGCGCGTGCGCACTTACCAAGAGACACAGACCAGCGTGTTCTACTACCAGTGGCCCTACCTCAGTGGCGATGAACTCTCTTGTCGTCAGCTCGTGGGGTTGATTGAAGAACACTACGCGCGCGTGGAGAAGTTTGGATTTAAATCTTCAGGCGTTGAACTGCCGCCGCAGTGTGACCCTTACCATCGACAAAAGGTTTTAAGAAGTCTCACGGAGTCCATCTCATGACTCCTTTCTTCTATTACTACGCTCAGATGGCGGGGCTTCTTTTTTTCCTGAAAGAAGAGATCCATTTTTTTACGTTTTTTTTATTTCTTTTGGTGCCTCTGCAAAAGCGCTGGGCGAAGATTCCTTTCTTCGACAAAATATTCGGTGCCCTGAGTTTTGTGTTTAGTTACGTCCTGGCCGGCCATCAGGTGAACCCAGAAATGGGGCTGAATCTTTTAGTGGGAGTCTTGAGCCTCAAATTGCTGGAGAGTCGTGATCTGCGCGACTACCGCATGCAGACGCTCGGGCTCTTTATTCTCTGGGGCGCCGGGGCGCTCTTTGATAAGAGCATCGGTTACTTTTTGCTGGCGTTTCTCGCAACGATTTATAACGTCTTCTTCCTGCTCAATCTGGGATCCCGCTCGGGAACCAGTGGAAAAAGTTTTGCTCTCTGGATTTTCAAGGCGCTGCCCTTTGCCCTTATGTTTTTTCTCTTTCAGCCACGCTTTCACTCAACCCTTTGGTCGCCGCCTCAGCAGCAGAATTCCGGCGAGATCGGCTTCTCCGAGGTGGCGAGGCCCAGTGAGGTGGGAGAGATATTCCCATCCGATAAGATCTCGTTTCACGCTCATGTAGTGCCCGACGTTGCTCGCGAGATGCTCTACTGGCGTGGGGTCACTCTCTCGGGCAGTGACGGATGGAACTGGGAGAAGAGTGAACTTGATCAGCACTACCCAAGCCTAGACCCCCTGGCGAGTGTGATCTCTCCCGACTGGATCAAACAAGAGATCATCCATAAGACGACCCCTGAGCGCGCCTTTGGTCTTGATCGACCGATGTGGTGGGTCCTGGGTGATAGAGAGGCGCGGGCCTCTGAGCTTGGGAGCCTGAGTTTTCATCATTTTAGAAGTTATAAGCGCTACAAAGTGGTCTCATCCAAATCCAGCCTGGCGCCCTTGAAACAGCACCTGGTTAGACTCTCGCGCTCGACCCTGACCGAAGTGCCCGGTTTGCCGTTGAAGGTCGAGTCCCTTGAACAAGCGCAGAGTGAGTTGCAAGGCTTCTATCAAAAGAATCAATTCCTCTACTCTTTAAGTCCTGGGAAAATTCAAAACCTTGGCGAGTTTCTTCAGACCCGTCGTGGCTGGTGCACGCATTTCGCTTCGGCCAGCGCTGAGATCCTGCGCTTTTGGGGCTTCCCCACGCGTCTGGTGTCGGGGTATCTGGGGGGAGAAAAAATTGAAGGCGAGTCTTACTATACGGTGTCTGAAAACGACGCCCACGTGTGGGTAGAAGTTTTTAATGCTGATCAGTGGGTGCGTATCGATCCCACACTGTGGGTGGAGCCGCTGCGCTTGCAGTATACCGGACGTGACCTATTTGTGAGAGAGAAAAAGAAGTTCGATCTTCGCCAGTTTTACCCAGAGTGGCTGCGCGGGGCTTCGAGTTGGATTGATAAAACCAATTTCCGCTTCATGCTCTGGCTCGAGGACTATGATCGAGAGAAACAAAAAGAGATCGCGCAGAAGATGGATCTCAATCTCTCTGAGTTTTATATGCTTGTGGTGTGGGTGCTACTGGTCTTCATCGCTATTTTCTTTTTCATCGAGTGGCGGCGCAATCAGCTCTCGCCGGCCCAGCGTAGGCAAAAGATCTGGAAAAAGTTTCTGGCCCGGCACGGAGTCCCCTTCCGCCCCGATCTTACTCCCAGCGAAGCCCGGCTCCTCTTGCCCGCCAAGGCCCTAGAAGCCCATCGCAAACTTACTCAGTTTGAACACGAGCTTTACGCTTTAGATAAGACGACTCAAAAGAAGATGAGCGAGGAGATTTTGAATGTGTAAGTTCTATTCGGAAAGTAGCATTCATGAAAACTTAGCTAAATAATCTCTAGGTGCCTAAGCAGCTGGGGGCGTTTCGTTTTCTGGTGTCCCCTTAAGGGCTTCTTCTTTTGCTTTCTGTTCCTGCTCCGCTTTCTCTTTATCTTGTTGTTCTTTAAGCTTCGCTTCGTTGAGCGCTTTGAAGGCATCCACTTCAGCGGCTTTCGCGGCGTCGTGGTCTTTAAAGAAAATCGAGTTCACATAGCGGCGCAGATTCTTCTTCTCTATCTCCCCGACACCGTTGATAAGAGCGTAGTAGAGGGGCGGTTTGGTGTTCTGCGGATGATCGACGATTGTGATCACACCTTCGAAGGGAGTCTTGATCCTCAGGCTCATCCCGTGGGCCAAAGGTTTGTCACTACTTACGATCAAG
>JAJTIF010000024.1 GCA_021299675.1 Pseudomonadota bacterium
GCAAGAGCTTCGTACTTTGCGTGTGACGCTCGAATCTTTTCTCCAGTGTCTCTTCACAGATGAGCCTGAGACTCTCGTACAATACTAGCACACCCGTCACGGGCGCGGTGTAGTGGTACTCACCTTTACCCCAGAACTTCCAGGCACGTCTTACATCCAGGCACCAATGCGGCATCGCTTCGGTGCGCTTGGAAACAAACTCAAAGGCTGCAGGAGAGAGAGCGATAAGTGAAACTCCCGGAATCGCCGAGAGACCTTTTTGGCCACCGGTGAACATGAAATCAATCTGCCACTCATCCATGGGAATTGGCAGGCACGAGACGGTCACCACCGCATCCACCGCCACCATAAGACCATAACTCTTGGCGAGCTTACAGATCTGCTCGCATTCCGTGTTCATGATGCCGCAGGAAGTTTCTCCGTGCACGATGGTAAGAACATCGTAGGATTTTTTTTCCAGCTCGGCTTTCACTTGATCCACATGAAAACAGTCTAAGGCAGCTGGGATAAGTTCCGTGACCTCACCACCCAAGCCGCGCGCGATCTCTGCGAAGCGAGCGCTGAAAGTGCCCAGGTTGAGCACCAGCACTTTGCGGCCCGGCCACACCAGTGAGGTCATACTCATCTCCATGGCAGCGGAGGCGGGACCTGCGATCCCAAAAATATAGGGAGAGCGGGTTTGAAATACATACTGGGCCATGCTCTGGAGCTGTTTAATAATTTCTTGCATGGTCGCACCCAGATGACTGAACACCGTGGCGCTGGCGCGCTCGACCTCGGGGGTCGGAGGTGTGGGCCCGGCTCCCATAAGTAAAATGGGTGGGCGGGGCAGGATATGGTCCAAGGCTTTTAAGGGGGGCACAGGAATAATCATGGGCTGATTTTCTCACCAAGGGCCTAGCGAGTAAAGGAAGACATTTGAGGAGAAATTTTAGGGATATAATGTCTAGTATTCTAATCAGCAATTGCATCAACATTAAACTCGAGATCAGGAGAGACTTAGTCTAGGCTAGACCTTTGATAAGGAGTTTTTTATGAATTACAGTGCCATCTGGTTGGATCATCATCATGCGACTCTATTCAACTTTCACAAAAGAAACGGAAAGCTTGATACCTCGGACCTCAGTACAGAGAGTATCCTGGCGGATGAGCCGATCGAGAATCACAATCGGCATCCGCATGATGTGATCTCTGATGTTAAAGACCAGGCTCAGGTAAAATTTTTTAAGAAGATTGAGAAAAAACTAGAAAAGGTGAACAAGCTTTTGGTCCTGGGTCCAGGGATCGCCAAAAGCCAATTCGTCCATCACTGTGAGTCACTCGACAACAAGGCCATATGTCTGGCGATCGTCGGTGTGGAGACTTTGGGCTCTCATGTGAGGGACCATGAAATCGTCGCGAAAGCAGAAAGCTTTTTTAATTCGATCGAATCCTAAGCTTTCTAATGCCACCACCAGTGTCTGCTTCCTCTTTCGCAATCAGTGGTGTTGGTCTGAGCGCCAGAGTCACCGCTGCCTTGGCAGTCTTCTTGGGCTTTTCTGATTTTTCTACCATTGATGGCGTAAAGCACCACTGCTGTGCCAATGATGATCGCCATGATGACGGCTGTTGTCGCAACAGCGTTACCAGTCCAGCTGGCCCCTTCTTCAAACGACAGATCACGAATCGTCAGCAGCATCTCACTGGCCTCAGCATCGCTCAACTTTTCTGTCGCGATGACTTTTAAGATCTCTGTCATCTCGGCTGCAGCTTGTGGGTTTTTGATTTGTCCTGCGACCTCTTTAATCAATTCCTCTTGGCCCAGACCCTGAGCTTTGAGGGCATTCATTCTTTCCGTAAAGAGATCCATCTGTTGGTTATAGAAGGTGAGATCTTTTTGATCCCATTCGACTTTTAAGGAATAGTTGAGATCGTGATGACTGCCTTCGCCCCGGTGCTGGCAAAACTAGTAAGAGAAAAGACCAACACGAGAAAAGCAGCGATGAATTTCATAAGAGCTCCCAATGATTTGAATGGCTCTCTTTTGCACGCTCTCAAGGGATCTCAGCTTAATTTTTCCAAAGGTAGAGGTTTTTACATAAGGATTTCATCAAAAATCAATAGCTTGCCTTAAAAAATAGCGTTAAAATCTTTAAAAATCTTCAAAGGATCTGTGATGAAAGCTAAATTCCCTTTTGTGCTCGCGATCTTAGGCATGGTCGGCGGCGTGGTGATTTCGATTGTGTTCGGTGTGAATGAGGGTGTGTTCAAAGACCGCATCCAGGCCGGACTCCTAAAGAATGAGAAGATCCAATCCATCGCCGACGAAGGCGCACGGGCCGAAAAAATGAAAGTGGAAGCCGATAAGAACTGGCGTTACTACCAGCGCTACCATTTTCACGCCACGGGCGTAGGCTCCATGTCTTTGGTGCTCTTAATCTTCTTGGGTTTCATCCAGGCTTCGAAAACACAAATTCTCACCAGCTCCTACATGATTTCTATCGGAGGCTTTCTCTATCCTTTCGTGTGGCTCTTCGCCGGCATCTACGGCCCAGAGATGGGGCGTGACCAGGCCAAGGAAGCTTTTGCGATTTTTGGTTACATGGGTGGAGTGTGTTTGATGGGGATGATCTTCGCGACCTACTTGGCGATCAGCAAACCCCTCAAGGCGCCGCTGGGCGAGGCTTAGGACTTCGCCTTCTTGCCCGCCACCACCACCAGATAGAGCGAGAGCGCCACCAGCGCAATGCTCATGAATGAGTTCATGAGATTCAAGTCAATCCCTTGAGACTTCTGCATGTAGTCTCGTGCCAGCTGCACGAGTGCCACGAGCGTGGTGATGAGCACGAACACCATAGGAATGAAGATGTAGAAGAGGCGCTTATTGTTCTGTTTGAGCCACACTGAGATGATCAAAAGACTCAAGGCTGCCAGGAGCTGGTTGGCGGCACCAAAGAGTGTCCAGAATGAAACCCACATGCCCTGATCAGTTTGCGAAAGGATGAGCGTGGCAGGGCCGATGGTCAAAATAGTGCCCAAGAATGAGCCCCATTTCCCTTGAAGTCCCGTGAGCTCTTGCACCAGGTATCGACCCAGCCGCGTGGAGACGTCCAGCGTGTCGAAGACGAAGGTGGAGAAGGCCATCGCTCCAAAGGTGATGGCGAAGGCGTAGTGATCTTTACCGATGATGAGAGTGAGAAATTCTCCGATGCCTCGGCCATAGATGCTGCCCGGTTTGAGTCCTGTGACTTCACTGGGTGCCATGGTCATGATGATGCCCAAAGCGATCACCGCCACGAAGCCCTCGGCGAGCATGGCGCCGTAGCCCACGGGGTGCATGTGGGATTCGTTGTCGATTTGTTTTGAGGTCGTGCCTGAACACACCAGACCATGAAAGCCGGAGCAAGCACCACAAGCGATAGTGACAAAGAGGAAGGGAAACAGGGAGCCCACCATGTCGTCAATCTTGAAACCCACGAACATGGGTTGCTGAATCTCTTTGCCACTAAAAAATAATCCGATCGTTCCCAGCAGAAGCACCGAGTAGAGCACGTAACCCCCTAAGTAGCCCCTGGGCTGCAGGAGCGCCCATACGGGGATGACTGAGGCGATGGCACAGTAGGCGGTGATGAGAATCGCCCATTGCGTATGCGTGAGAATAAACCAGTTGGAAAAATACGTGCCTGCCCAACACACGAAAAAAGTCAGCGGCACAAAAATAATGGTCGAGAGCCACAGCGGTGGTCTGAGGAATTTTTCTACCAGTCCTAAAACAAGAGAGAGGAGCAGGTACGCAATCGCAGCCCAGGCCACCGCTCCACCAGGGTTAAAATCCACACTCATCCCGACCAACTCTTCTGGCGCAGACACGAAACTTGAGGCGGTGATGTCGGAGAAAGCGACGATGATGTAGATCAGCGCAATCCAGATGAAGAGCATCATCGCCTTACCGGCGCGCGAGCCCAGGTGTTCTCGAGCGATGTCGGCGATGGAGTGGGCATGGTGGCGCACAGAGCAGGTGAGAGTCGCAAAATCGTGCACGGCCCCGATGAAAACAACTCCCAGACTGATCCACAAGAGAGAGGGTAGCCAGCCGAATTTTTGGCAAGCGACAATAGGTCCTGCAATGGGACCGGCGGCGGCGATGGCCGAGAAGTGTTGCGCGAAAAGGTAGAAAGGGCGAGTGGGAACATAATCTTCCCCATCATTATGGACATGAGCCGGGGTTTGAGTTTGGGGGTTTAGGTTAAACTCGCGGGCGACCCACGCGCCGTATCTAAAATAGCCCAGCGTGATCACGATTAAAAAGATGATAGTTATGATGGGTAATGAAAGCATAAAGAGAGTAAACAATGAACGCTTCAATAGGTTAAGTAAAAAAACGACCTATTGGCAAAACGAAATCTGAGGCTCACTAACTGTGGAAGGCGCCAAGCAGTATTCGTCAAATTCGGACGCTTAAGATCTGGGAAAAAACAGTGAGAGGCAGGTGCGTGTGTCGTTTGTTGACTAGATTAGTTTTTCAGTGGCAGTGATTGAATCCCTTCACCGAAAAAGGTATATTAGCCTTATGAAAAGTCTCAAAGAACAACTCCTCCAAGCCGGCCTTAAAGCCACCCCTGACCCCAAGGCAGTTAACCAGCGGGAAGAAATCAAAAAAAAGAAAATCACAGAAGCTGTGATCCATCAAGAGCAGCGTAACTTCTGTGAAGAGTGCCAGCAGGTGCGCCCAGATGTGGAACTCTACTATCACCGCAATCCCACCTCTGAAGCCGAATGGATCTGTGTGAAGTGCGCCGACCGTTTGAAGATCGGTGATGACTGCCGTCAAACCGCCCAGAGTGATACCTCGATCAAAAAGATGTTCCGTCGCGAACATGGCATCACTCGTCCTGTGACGGATTTCAAGGCTGTTCAGCGCAGCGAGAAGAAAAGCCCGGTCAACGGGAACCGCTAGGGTTTGCCTTGAAAAGTGGTCAAAAAAAAACGTCCTAAACAAAAATATCAGATCATGTTGACCGCCTAAGGCCTCAATTCATTTGGGGCGAACCTATATTTTCAATTCTTCAAGCTTGTAGTGCTAATTTCTTCCGATCAAGTTCCACACAAAATTATCTAACAGTGAGCTCAACTCATGGGTTTTGATTATCAAAAACTAAAAGCCAAGCATGGTGACGAGGGGTCGTTCTGGACCTCCTACTCGGATCTCTTCATGGTTTTGTGCGTGGTCTTTCTTTTGCTCTACGTGGTGGCCAGCTTGCGCAGTGGAACTTCGAGTGTGCAGCAGATGATGGAGCAGCGGCGACTCAAGGCGGAGACGCAGGATCTTAAAAAACAACTCCAAGCCTACAACGCACTCAAAGATGACTACATCGATAAAGAAGCCAGCGAAGAAGAGGCCAAGATGTATGAGGAGTTGATGAGCAAGCTCTCACTCTTGCAGGATGAGGCTCACGAAGAAAAGCGTCAACTAGAAGCACAAGCTCAGAATAATGCCGCGAAAGCGGATGCTCTCAATCAATACCAACAGATGGTTCGTAACATCATTAACACCAACATGCTCTCTAAGAAGAAAGTAAAGTTGCGCGACGATTTGATCGTGAAGAAAAATGATGCCATCAAAGAAATGGATACGACGATCACCCAGCAGAACGCCGAGATTCAAGTCCGGGCGCAAGAGCTGAGCGAGAAGGAGTCTCAGATTCAGGCGCAGTTGCAGGAGATCGATGAAAAACAAAAAGTGCTGGAGCAAAGAAAACAACAGGTGGCTCAGTTGCAATCCGAGATCACTGATAAATCAACTGTTATTCAGCAGCACAACACAAAGATTAAAGATCTCAATCAAAATCTAGCTAGCAAAATTAAGGAACTGGAAAAGACCTACTCCAGTGCCGAGAGTTCAAAAACTGAACTCAACCGCAAGATTGTCATGCTAAAGCTTGAAAACGCCAAGAAGGTCAGTGATCTGCAGGCACAGACTAAACAGATGAATGAGAGCGTGAGTGAGATGAACCAGCGGCTTTCAGCAGCTGCTGGAGAGTTGAAGGATGCGAACTCTAAACTCGCTCAAGAAGAAGCGCTCAAGGCAAAACTGCAGGCCGATCTCGAAGCCACCAGCAAGGGCTACGAGCAGCAGATGGCCGACATGAAGCAGAAGTTCAACGATAAACTCAACGCCGAGAAAGCAGCACTCGAGGGCCAGCTAGAAAAAGAAAAGGCGAGTGCGCAGGAAAAGCTTAAACGCTTGGGTGAGTTCAAAGATAAAATGGCCAAAGAGAAGTTAGCCCTGGATGGCAAACTCTCGGCCCTTAAAAGTGAGATCAACCAGGCCCGCGACCAGTTAGGCCAGGCGGAAAAGGAAGCTGCGGGCTACAAGGATAAACTCGCTCAGGCCCAGGCCGATCATGGCCGCTACCTCGCTGCAGTGGATAAGCTGCAAAAAGAAAAAGACGGTCTATCGGGCGACCTAAAACGTGCCCAGGAACTCGCTAACGCTAAGAAGATGCTGGCTAACAAGATTGCCGCGAACCTAGCTAAAAATGGCATCAAGGCTGGAGTGGACGGAAAAACCGGAGACGTGACGATCAACTTCGGCGATGAGTACTTCGACACAGGTCGCGCGGACCTCAAGGGCAACATGAAAGAGATTCTTCAAAAATTCGTACCGACCTACTCGAAGAGTTTACTGGAAGACCCCAAGGTCGCCAAGGAAATCTCTTCGGTTGAAATCATCGGCTTTTCTTCTCCGACCTACAAAGGCCGCTACATCGATCCCCAGAGTTTGAAAGACGAAGACAAGACCGCCATTAGCTATAATCTAGATCTCTCTTATAACCGGGCCAAGTCCATCTTCTCTTACATCTTTGATAAGCAGAATATGATCTATCAGCACCAGAAAGAACTCTTGCCTTTGGTGAAGGTCACAGGCCGTAGCTTCCTGGCCGAAGAGGTCAAGGGCCGCGACATCGCCTCCGGGTTGTCCCACAACGAATACTGCGCCAAGTTCAACTGTGAGAAGTCTCAAAAAGTTATCATTAAATTTAATCTGAAAGACTAGAGGTGCAACATGTTTAGCCAGGATCTTGTACAGAAAATGGTAGACGGAGTGGTGGTGTTTGCCACGGATCTCTTGATGCCGATGATGGTCGCCTTCTTCCTCGGTGCGATCGTGCTGCGGGTGCTGACCTGGTATACGGTCAAACGTGAGTACTGGTTCTCTCATGAGTTCTCCAAACGCGTGCGCAAGTTCATGGACCTGCGCGACGACCAAACCGAGCAGTCTTTTTATATCATCGCCAAGCGGCTCTTGGAAATTACCTACTACGAGCTCTTCGAAGTACGTGCCATCATGAAGCGGCGAAACCCCGATGCCATTATGACCGTCGCCGATCGTATCTTCCTTGTACAGCAGGGAGCCGCTCGCATCGTCACTGACACGCTCAAGCAACTCAAATACCTCAAGCACAATCAAGAACGTCCAAAGTTCATCGACATTTCTAACAACGTCCACGCCAACAACCCCTGCTTCAATCGCGTGTTTGGTATCATCCCGGTTAATGTCTCAAATGACTTTTTGAACACGGTGCCAGGGCTTTTCATCGTGGGTGGAATCTTCGGGACATTCTTGGGTATCATGAAAGCTCTCCCCGAACTGGGTGGCATGAACCTGAGCGACGTCGAAGGTTCAAAACTCATCATGGATAACTTCCTTTTGAAAATTTCCTTTTCCATGTCGACATCGATCGTGGGGATTATCTTCAGCGTTGGGATGGGATTGGCGAACACATTTTTTAGCAGTGAAAAAGTCTACATGAATGCGGTGGAAACTTTCGAGCGTGAGCTGGATCTTCTCTGGAACATCAGTTCTTCCAACAAGATGCCAGCAGAGGTTCAAAACTTCGAAGCGGAACGTGATCCGATCGAGGTGCTCGCCGAGGACCTTATCTCAAAAGAGCTTAACGTTGAAGTGGGATTTGTGAACCTGGCCCGACCCATTTCGAAATGGTGGGGGCGCTTTGGTTCCAAGCCCGAGACTGCAAAAGCAGTGACAAAAGTAAACGACGACCAGAAAGCCGCCTAAGCGGGCACTAACGAGAGAGGCAGGATTGGGGAACTTGATTGTCCGGGTCTATCGTCAAGGGTCAAGTCGGGATTACTTCTTCACCGGAAGTGGTCCCTATACGGTTGGAGGCTCAGGCTCTGACGTGGTGCTCGAGACCTTAATCGGTGAGGCACTGCAGATCAAAATCAGTGGTGGACAAATTTTTATTCACCGGCTAACCGACAAAACTGTAAGCCTGGCTCAGAAGATTTTACCCATGAGGGACGAAGTGGCCTATCCCTTTCAGGCTACTCTACAGCTTGAGGATTATCACCTCAGTCTCCAGCTGGAAGCTGAATCCCAAGAGCTTCCGCCTCCTTTTCTGGAAGCTGATCACCGCGCTCGCCAAGAGGCGCTTGCTAAAAAAATTCATACCCACCAGGCTGAGCTCAAGGGACTGCAAACCGAGCTCGCTGGCAAAGAGCGAAAGCTCACTGGAGTGACTGCGCATTTGCAAGACATGCAGAAAGAAAAGCACCAGTTTCAACTGCTTATCGACCAGCTCAAAATTGAAAAGCGCGGCCTCGAAGGAGAGCTCAGTCGCCATAAAGAAACAGCTCGACTGGAAGTAGATCGGCTGCGGCAGGTGAGCATGGAGGTGCAGGATCTGTCCCAGGAGCGCGCAGACTTGCGCCAGCACATCCAAAAACTCCAGCTTGATCTGCGCCAGTCAAAAGCCGCACAGGATATGCATGAACAGGAGATGCACCAGCAGCACGATCAGCTCGCAGTCCTTGGCAACCAGATCGAAGAGGCGCGCCAGCAACTGCGTGATCTTGAAAAAAACGCCACGGATACAGGCATGCAAGTGACCAGAGACCAGGAACGCCTGGCCAATGTGCTTCGCCAATCCCAGAGCGCTGTGGAAGAAAAGCAGCGCCTGAACCTA
>JAJTIF010000116.1 GCA_021299675.1 Pseudomonadota bacterium
CCAGGGCCTTGGCGCGCTTGCCTTCGGACTTCTCTTCTTTAGCCAAACGAGCACCCTTCTGCTCAAGCCACGAAGAGTAATTGCCCTGATAAGGAATGCCGTGACCGCGGTCGAGTTCCAAAATCCAACCAGCAACGTTATCGAGGAAGTAACGGTCGTGGGTGACGGCGATGATCGTACCTTTATAAGACTGCAAATGGCGCTCAAGCCAATAGACTGATTCCGCATCCAAGTGGTTGGTCGGCTCGTCCAAAAGAAGAACATCTGGCTCTTGGAGCAGCAGGCGGCACAGGGCCACACGGCGCTTTTCACCACCAGAGAGCACTCCACACTTTTGCTCGGAAGGCGGACAGCGAAGGGCTTCCATCGCTAGTTCTAATCGCGCATCCAAGTCCCAGGCATTAGAAGCATCCATTTGATCTTGTAGTTTCGATTGCTCGTCGAGGAGTTTATTCATCTCATCGTCGCTCATCTCTTCGCCGAGCTTCATGTTTACTTCTTCGTAGCGATTCACGATATTCACGATCGACTGCAGACCTTCCTGTACGATTTCTCTCACCGTCTTATTTGGGTCTAGCTGAGGATCCTGCTCGAGCATCCCGTAGGTGATGTTTTTCGAGCGGTTCAGTTCGCCGTTAAAATCCAGGTCGGCACCGGCGATAATTTTGAGGAGTGATGATTTACCAGCGCCGTTGAGACCCAAGACACCAATTTTAGCGCCATAGAAAAATGAAAGAGAGATGTCGCGCAGGACTTGCTTCTTGTTGGGGTATACTTTCCCCACTTTATACATACTAAAAATAATTTCTTTATCTGACATAAATCCCATCCTTTGTATGGGCGCATTAAAGCAAATTATTTTCGGTGTGACTAGGATGCCCTCAGCAGTTCCCCAATTAAGTTGACGATAAAAAGGGCGTAACTGGAGCCAAAAAACACGATAAGCCACAGAAGTTTATAGGCTTCTAAACGGGTGGTGAGCTTCTGCATTAGATGTGTGCGCAAAAACCAAGCCTCATCCACCAGAATTTTCGCCTCCAGCGCCACGGCCGCCCCCTGAGACTGATAGATCTTGATCAAATCTCGAAGCTTAAGTGCCAGGTTCTGCTGCTCGAGCGGCAGTTGCTGGGGGAGCCTTTCAAGCTTCGCCTCCTGCATCACTTGCGTCACCGAAAGCCCTGCCTGAGAGAGAGATTTGAGGACATAAAGGGTCTCAAGCATTTCGGGTAAGCCCTTCAAGGTGCGATTTTTAAAATAAATGATCAGCGGTGAAAAGCTCACAAAACCAGCCAAATGCAAAAAGAGAATGAGACTTAAAACTTTGGGGCCCAGAGCGATAAACTGCTGACCTGTCATGAAGATGAAGAGCCAAATAATCACGCTAAAAAGAGCGAACTGAAAGAGACTTCCCCACAGGAGTTCTCGCTGCTTTTTATCAAAGCTGCTTTCACGATTCAGACCCTCGCGCCACTCCCACAAAAGCTCCCGCGGAAATTTCCCATAAGTGCGGGCGTGGCGCAACCCCGCCAGCGCTAGACGGGAAAAGAATTTATAATCTGGAATTTCACTTAAGGTATTCAGTCCCATGCCGCGAGAACTCAAAAGCTGCCACTCCTGAAGCCATAAATTTAGTTTATCAGCCTGAGAGAGCTGCTTTTGTGGCCTCGTCATAAGTGGAAGCGAAAACCACCAAGAAGCTGCCATCCACGAGAGCATAAAAAGCAGCGGCGTAAGGCTAAACAAGGTCCAAGACATAGGGGGTGCTCCATTGACTTTACGCACGCGGTCGTATAGAACCAAGACATGAATCTTCTGCATCCTGCCCAAGACTCCAATCGCTTGCAAAGCTCCATCCATCCTATGGAGAATTTTGTTTCAAAAATGAAACGCGTAAGAAGTCATAAAACACTTCTGACTCACCAAAAGACACTCCAATTTCTGGCGCAAGACTTTGACCCTTTCACCACTGAAGTCAGCTCTGAGGCCAAACAAATTCTTGAGGCCTACCACTTAGAGGGAATGCTCGCAGACCCCTTCCAGTTCACCAACACTCTCTTGCAGATGCTAGACCTCCTCGAAGAGCGCATTAAAACCTTCATCCACTGAACCGCCATGCAACGCTGTGAACTGCACCCCATTTCCATCAAGCTGATCAAGCAAGGGCACCCTTGGGTGACACTCGATAGCTATTCCCGCCGCTTCCCGGTCACAGATCTCTTTGTCACAGGAGTTGATCCGCGCAAGCAAGCCGTGGCCACTCTCCTGCACGATCCGCAACACAAGACCGTTCGGGGAAGAGTGTGGAGTCAGGATCCGCAGTGGAGCGAGAAAAACTTCCTTAACGATTTGGAAGTGAGGCTCTTGCAAGCGATCAAGAAACGCGAAGAGCTTGCAAGCCCAGGGCTTCGTGAAAATAAATACTGGTGCTTCGGGGAAGCGGACTTTCTACCGGGACTCTTCCTCTTACAACTCAAAGACCAGATGATCATCCAGCTTTATACCTCGTGGTGGTTCAAGTTCGAAGACACACTCATCGACTTGATCCTAAAGCACTCGAGTTTTAAAAAAGAAAATCTCTGGCTACAGGTAAGAGGTGATGAAAAAAATCAAACTCCCCCAGAACCTTTGCTAGGACCCAAGCGCGAGATGAACTTTGCCCTGAGTGAGAATGGCTTTAACATCTACGCTCGCCTGGGCGTAGCCTACGACTATGGCCTCTACACGGACATGGCGGCGCTACGAACGAACATGAAAAGCCTTATGGCTGAATCGCCACGAGTCCTGAATCTCTACAGCTACACCGGGGCTTTTTCTTTATATGCCCTCGCGCTCGACGCCACTGAAGTGGTGTCGGTGGATCTCTCGGGCAAATACCTCGAGTGGCTTGAGGAGAACCTGAAACTGAATAGCTTTAAGGGAACTCACCAGAGTCTCAAAATGGCGACGGCCGAAGCCCTCAAGAAACTCTGCAAAGAAGGGCGCCAGTTCGATCTTATCATCTGCGATCCCCCTTCGAGTTCAAGTGACGGGCAAAAAAAATCGAGCGCACTTCAGAGCTACGAAGAGATGTGGCCCGACTTTCAAAAGCTCCTGGCACCCAAAGGCAGGATCCTGAGTTTCCTGAATACGCACACAGTGACCATGCCCAAATTCGAATCCGTGCTGAAGGGCCTAGAGAGCAATAAACTGAAGATGCAAAAAAAATATTTTTTGCAAGACGACTGTCCTGCCATAAAGGGCTTCCCTGAGGGCAATTACCTGAAAGGCATCCTGTGGCAATAAAAGTCAGAAACCTATCTAAAACATTCAAGGTCGCAACCAAAGAGCCGGGGCTTGCGGGATCGATCAAAAGTTTAGTGCGACGAAAGTATCTTGAGAAGACGGCCTTAAAGAATGTCTCTCTCGACATTCAGCAAGGAGAAATGGTCGGCCTCATCGGTGCCAACGGCGCCGGCAAGACAACTTTGGTAAAAATTCTGGCCGGAATTATTCACCCAAGCCAGGGTGAAGTGAGTGTGCTTGGGTTTAATCCCTGGGACCGCAGTGACGAGCTGAGGCGCCTGATGGCCCTGATCATGGGACAGAAAGCGCAACTCTGGTACGATCTTCCGGCGCTAGACTCCTACATGCTGCTCAAAGAGATCTACCAGATCGAAGATACGCTTTATAAATCGCAGATCGAATTTCTGGCGGATGTGCTCAACATCAAAGACCAGCTCAAAGTGCAAGTGAGAAAACTCTCACTCGGCGAGCGCATGAAAGTCGAACTCATGGGCGCACTCCTTCACCGTCCCAACGTGGTGTACCTCGATGAGCCAACCATAGGCCTTGATCTGATGGCCCAAAAAGCCGTGCGAGGATTTTTAAAAAACTACCAAAAAGAATTTAAACCCATCATTCTACTCACCAGTCACTATATGGAAGACATCAAAGAGCTGTGCCAGAGAGTGGTGCTGATCAAATCCGGTGAGCTGATTTACGATGGAGCACTGTCGACCATCCAGAAGAACTTCGGTGAACAGAAACGTGTGAGCCTGAGCCTTGACCAGATCCCCGAACTGAGACCTGACATCGATCCTCTGCTCGGCTCGTTTGAGTGGCACTCCGACAAAGTGATCCTCTCCACGACTCGCCAGAATCTTAACGCTGCCATGGAGTACTCCATGAAGCTCTTTACCCCCAACGACATCACCATCCAAGACCCCTCCATCGAAGAAGTGATTGAGAGCTATCTTCGCAAAGGCTTTCAGTGAAACCTTGGGTCCTGAAAGTCATTTCCACGGAACTGAGAAAGATCCTAGCTTACCGCTCGGATTTCTGGATCAACTTCATCGGTCAGATGCTCATCCAGCTCTTCATCGCCCGTGCGCTCTGGAGCGCAGTCTTTGAAGCCAATGGAGTGACGGAGATGCGTGGCCTCACCCTCGATAAAATGACTCTCTACTATCTGCTCGCTCCGCTCATTATGAAGACCATGATGGGGGAAAACATCGGATTTTTGGCCCGAGAGATTTACGATGGCGGCATCAACCGCTACCTCGTCTGGCCTTTGAAGGCCCTGCAGTACAAGTCTCTGACCTTCATGACTTATTCTATTTTCTATTTGCTGCAGCTGAATCTGATGTACTTGATAGCCCGCTTCATCTTTGATCCCTCCCCTTACTCACTGGCAGATTTCACCGGTGCTCTCATGGGAAGTGGACTCATCTTGCTGGCGAGCTACACCTATTTCTACATCATGAGCCTGTGTGAGATGGTGGCGTTCTGGGCAGATAATACCTGGACGCTTTCTGTGATGCTGCGATTTGTGGCATCGTTTTTAGGTGGGGCCTTCCTGCCTTTAAGTTTTTTTCCAGACTCACTGCTGCCGGTGCTTAAGCTTCTCCCCTTTCAAGCTATGATCAGCACCCCTGTGAATCTCTATCTGGGTCGAGCCGATGGTGCTCAGGCCCTCGAAGCAGCCCTCACACTCCTCATGTGGCTTCCGGCGCTCTATTTTCTGAGTCGCTTGATGTGGCGCAAAGCCTCTTACCATTACACAGGAGTGGGCATGTGAGGTACCTCAGACTCTATCTCCATTTCCTGCGCTTCTCTTTCAGTCGCGCCCTGCAGTTTCGCCTCGACTTCTTCTTTAAGATCATCATGGATCTGATCTTTTATGTGGTGAACATCGGCTTCTATAAGATTCTCTTTCTCTCCACCCCAAGCCTGGCCGGTTGGTCAGAGAGCCAGACGATTGTCTTTGTCTCGAGCTATCTTCTAGTCGATGCCCTCCACATGACGGTCTTTGCGAGTAATATGTGGTGGCTGCCATTTTACATCAACCGTGGTGATCTCGACAGCTATCTCACCCGGCCTGTCAGCACGCTCTTTCTCATTTCACTTCGAGAGTTTGCCGCCAACTCCTTCATCAACCTGCTCTTTGCGATCGGGATTTTTAGCTGGGCACTCACGCAGCTCGACTACTCCTACAACCTTACGGACTTCCTACTCTACGTCGGACTGATCCTGAACGGAGTCCTTTTGCATTATGTGCTGCAGATGATTTTCATCATCCCCGTGTTCTGGACACAATCGAATCGGGGCTTCAATGATTTCTTCTTTAGCATGGGCATCTCGATCGAGCGCCCGGATCTGATCTATAAGGGACCACTGAGATGGGTGCTGACCTTTATCCTCCCCTTCGCTTTGATCGTGAGTTTTCCGGCACGGATCTTCTTTGAGACACAATCAGAGTCTCTCTTGATGCACCTCTTTGGTGTAACCGTGGTGATGTGGGTGATCATGCTGACGTTTTGGCGCAAGGGCCTCAAGGCTTACTCCAGCGCCAGTAGCTAGAAGGCTGGAATTTTTTTCGTAAGAATATCCCAGAACATCCTGAAGTCACCCATCAGCGAATAGAGCGGATGCTTGAATGTGGCCGGGCGATTCTTTTCGAAAACAAAATGCCCAATCCAAGCAAAACCGTAACCCACAACAGGTGTCAGAGGAAGGAGTCGAAAATCTCGTGTGATGAAGCTGGCCGCGAGAATAAAAATCACAAAACTTGTACCTACAAAATGCAAACGGCGAGACACAAGGTTTGAGTGCTCTTGGAGGTAGAAGGGGTAGAATTCTTTAAAGCTATTAAATTTCATCTCTCTATTTTACCGCAGATTTACGGTGGGACAAGCCCAAGATTTCAAAGACTTAAACATTTTCGCTCAGGTATTTACCCAGGCAAACCGATAAGCTCTTCATGAGGGTCCCTCTTTGTCTCAATCTCTTATTAGCATCAACTGCGC
>JAJTIF010000166.1 GCA_021299675.1 Pseudomonadota bacterium
CTAAGGGACTTACTCCTGTCACAGTCGCGACACCCACATAGGTATAATTAAAACTCTCCGTACTCACTTGCCCATCGGTATTGGTCACAATAATAGGAGTTGTCAGAGGCAGCAGAGCCATGACGGGAGCATCAGGCACATCACAGTAGATTTGGGTCGCAGTACTCAAGCCATCGTTGACGACACAAGCCAATCCGCCCACAGTCACCGTGACACCTGGATCATCAAACCTTACACCATTGATGATCAGCGATTCTCTTTGAATCGGTGGAGTTGCTGAGAGATTGGTTGTTGAAGGACCTTGATTTTGAACCACTGAACTTATCGATGGTCTTAATCTATAAGTAAAATTCACTGTGCCTGTTGAAGCTTGACCATCTCCATTAATGACTGTCACTGGCGTCACTGCTGGAAGAGGAAGTATACTGGCCGGCACACCTGAACAAGTGATCTGGGTTGGAGAAACATAATCGGTTGTATTACATGCGACGCCATCAATTCTCGCCTGCAATGAAGCCCCATTAAAAAAGTTTGTTCCATTAATCGTGCGATTATAGCCGCCAGCTGGATTACCTTCAGGAGCTGTAATAGCTGTGAGACCAGGTGCTGGTCTAAAAGAGTATCCATTGGTGCGAGTGGTACTTTGAGCGGGCGAAGCAATAGAAGAGCTTACATTGACAGTTGTGAGAGCACCCAAACCTTGCGCAGGGATGGTACAGGTAATCTGAGTTGGGATAAGAGAATAGTCATAGCTTGTGCAACCTGGAACAGGCGCAGTTAAAAAATCTATGGTCGTGGTAGCTGTAAATCCGGTTCCGGTAATGACAACCACTTGTGGTGCATTAAGTGGTCCAGAGCTCGGAGTAATGCTCGCGATGCTTGGAAAAGGCTGGTAAGTCAGGGCTGATGCTTGTGTGTCTGTTTGACCATCTGGATTAAAAATTTGAATACTCACGGCTAGTGGAGTGGTAGGAGCTGGCGAAAGTGCTGGAGCAGTACAGGTGATGGTGTTAATTCCATCAAACACCACGCCAGTACAAGTTTGTCCGTTCACTAAAACCGTCGGATCAGTGGCACCAACATCAAATAGATCTGCTCCCACAATTGAAATGACTCCTCCAGACATACCGATCTGAGCAGGAGTAACTGAGGTAAAATCGGGTGGAGATCGATAATTATAAGCTCCTGTCAGATTACCTGTTTGACCAAACGAGTTTGTCACAGTTCCAAGCACAGCACCTTGAATCGCTCTGAGACCTGTCACACAAGTCATTGAAGTTGTACTCAAAACGATGGGACTCGTGCAGGCGGATCCACCTAAATCAATAGTCATTCCAGTTAAAAAGTTTGTACCCGTTAGTGTGACCGTTCGGCCACCACCCAAAGGACCATTGATGGGAAGAATTCCCGTAAGAGTGGGAGCATCAATATAGGTATAGCCATTGGCCCTTGTACCAAAGAGAGCATCAGGATTGGTGACACGAACAACTTTCCCTCCAGGAGATCCGGCCGGAGGCTGACAAACAATTGAAGAAGTGGCAACACTGGTGGTTGGGCATGAGTTGCCATCGATTGTCACTGTAGCGCCTGGAGAAAAAGCAAAGCCCGCAATTGTGATGGTGGGGTTGGTTGGAAACCCCTCTACTCTACCAGAGCTAGGTGTGACAGAAGCAATAGTTGGACCCGACACATAAGAAAAAGCGAGCGGATAGGTGGTCGTGTCCCCATTTAAATCAAGAATAGTGAGACTCAGGTTTAGTTCTGGAGCACGCGCCGAGGTGGTACAGGTTATTTGCAATTCATCAGCTTGAAAAATAGGTGCGCTACAGAGAGTCCCGCCAATCCTCACCACAGATCCAGCCGTTAAATTTGTACCTGTAATTGTCACAGTGGTACCACCAGTTGTAGGACCAAAGACAGGACTCACACTCGTGACATTTGCACCTTGCAGATAAGTAAAAGGTGATGAGGCCGTAGTAAAACTATTCGCTAAATTTCGAATCACAATATTAGCGGTACCTGCAGCACGGGCAGGGAGCATACATTTAAGTGTAGATGAGGAAGCTACCACTAGGTCGGTACAAATATTTCCACCAACTGTAACCTGATTGGTGAATTGCAAATTTTTACCAGAGATCGTGAGTTCAACTCCACCTGCTCTAGGACCTTCAATAGGAGAGAATGAAGAAATCTCTGCCTTCGCTTGCTCTTTGTTTTCAGGATTACATCCCATCAGGAGCAAGAGCCCCAAAAACATAAATTGAAGTGAGTGAGAGAGTAAACTCATAGAACTACATTATCCTCCACTTGATTCCTCGGCTCTTTTAGACAGAAATCTTAATACTTTCAAAGTCTTGACTGGATTGGTTGGGTTTACTTCACTGGTATTCTTTTAAGTTTCAATAGGTTATATTTACATTGTTGATAATTTCACTCACAATTTAGGACAGTACTCACCCACACTCAGTCCAAAATTGAGAATTAAAAATGGCATATTTCATGAAACGAGAACTTACCTTCAGCTCCATCATTATTGGTCTGGTCATTGGTATCGCGATGACTGCAGCGACCGTCTATTTGGGCCTTTACGCCGGCATGACGGTTTCGGCCAGTATTCCTGCTTCAGTCCTGGCCATGGGATTTTATAAAGGAATTCTCAAACGCAACGATGCTCTCTACGAGGCTAATATTGTGCAAACCATGGCCAGCGGTGGAGAGTCACTGGCGGCGGGTGTGATTTTTACCATTCCTGCTCTCCTTATTGTGGGTGCATGGAATGAATTTAGTTTTTGGCCAACCACGCTCATTGCCATTTGCGGAGGACTTTTGGGCGTGATTTTTATGATTCCTCTCAGAAAAGCACTCATCGAAGACGATAAAGATTTAATTTATCCTGAAGGTGTGGCGTGTGCACAAGTACTGAAAGCAGGAGCGAATACACAAGACTCAACAGGTTTTAAAACTATTTTGCAGGGTCTTGGTATCGCTGCACTCTTTAAATTTTTATCTTCCAGTCTGGGGCTCTTTAAAGGCACCGTCGAGAAGGCTTTTTTTGCAGGAAAAACTCCTCTCTTTTTTGGTGGTGATATTTCTCCCGCTCTGATGGCCGTGGGTTACATCGTAGGTCTGCAAGTCTCATTGTTAGTTTTAATGGGAGGAGGATTGGCATGGTTTATCGCTATTCCCTTAATGGGCACTCCCATTGGTATGGAAGATGCCAGTGCCCTCGATGTGGCCTGGACTCTCTGGAGCACACAAGTACGCTACATAGGTGTGGGGGCCATGGTGGTGGGAGGTTTATGGAGCCTTCTAGGGGTCAGAAAATCCTTTGTGGCAGGCATAAAAGCGCTTGGAAATTCTAAAAGCACCACCGATCTCTCGCCTTCCGTCATCTCTACTCTTTTGTTACTGAATATTGTGGTCATGGCATTTCTCTATCACTCTATGATTGGGCATTGGGGTTTCACCCTCATCACAACGGCCCTGATGATTCTGGCCTCATTCCTATTCGTCGCGGTCTCAAGTTATGTCGTGGGCCTAGTGGGCTCATCCAATAATCCGGTTTCAGGTATGACCATCTCGGCTCTGCTTGGCACATCAGCCCTTTTTCTTGTTTTTGGATTTCAAGGAGAATCGGCCATTCTCGCGACTCTCGGAGTGGCAGGAGTGGTGTGTTGCGCGGCCTGCTCGGCCGGTGACACTTCTCAAGACTTAAAAACCGGCTCCATGATTGGCGCCACTCCCCGCGCTCAACAGATCGCTCAGATGATTGGTATCACCATCCCTGCCTTTGTGATCGCTCCCACCCTGACACTCCTACATAATGCTTATGGCATTGGGGATAAACTCAAGGCCCCTCA
>JAJTIF010000237.1 GCA_021299675.1 Pseudomonadota bacterium
AAGTGGCTGGCGGTATCTGAATTCACTGGCAATCTCGACGTTACAGCGAATTTTATTTTGCTGTTCAAAAAAGTTTTTAATCACAAGACCAGCATGCCAAGCAGTTCCGCACGCAGTGATGTGGAAGAAGCTCGGAGACCTTCCCTTGAGTTGCGTGAAAACATTTTTTCCTTCTCCTTTTATCGACCAAGCGGCGAGCTTTTCAATGAGAGCAGGCTGCTCGTGAATCTCTTTAAGCATGAAGTGCTCGTAAGGCCCCTTTGTCGTCGCATCTGTTGATGTGGCATTTAGACTTGCCTTAAAGCGTTTAGATTCTGAAAGATCGAGTTCGAAAAACTTAATCTCTGCGTGAGTGAGATGGATCTCCCCCATCCCTATGATTGAGTCTTGGGGGAAGAATATCTCAGGAGCATAACCCACGAGAGCAAAAGGGTCTGAAGAAAAAAAGATTTCCCGAGTACTTGGATTGATACCACAAACGAGAGGAGCAGAACGCTTCACGCAGTAGAGTTTGTCTGAATCCTTTTCCATGATAACAAAAGCAGAATTACCCTTAACCTCGGTAAAGGCCTTAGCGATCGCCTTGAGTGTGTTCTTTAGTTCTTTTGCATATTTTGTCAGCAAGACCAAGAAAACTTCCGAATCTGTTTGAGACTTAAACTCCCAGCCCTCTTGTTGGAGTTGTTTCTTAAGGCTACTGGCATTCTCAATGATCCCATTATGAACAACGGCAAAGGTGTCGTTTCCATGGGGATGGGCATTTTCGTTATTCACTGAACCGTGAGTAGCCCAGCGGGTGTGACCGATACCGACTTGAGAAGTAGGATTAGACTCACTCAGCAGAGCTTTGAGGTTATCGAGCTTACCTTCTTTTTTTAAGATCTCGAGGTGCCCATTTTTTTTCAGACAGATTCCTGCGGAATCATAGCCACGGTATTCAAGACGACTGAGGCCTTCAATAATGGGTTGAACTGAATTTTGGGGTCCTGTGTAGCCCACGATACCGCACATAGTTTACCTCTTTTTGAGAAGCATCAAAGATACCAAAATGCCTCTGAGGTGACTAGTCTGCCGCTATGTATTAGAGCTATTTCTTTGCCTTTAAAAAGCGATGAGCCATCCCTTCTTTAGTGGTTTGGCTCCCTCTTGCAATGGCAAACCCATCTGAGGGTACGTCCTTGGTGATGGTAGAGCCTGCTGCGATGAATGATTTATCGCCAATTTTGATTGGAGCCACGACTTGCACATCAGAGCCGACGAAAACGCCCTTACCAATGGATGTTTTATGCTTCTCCCTGCCATCGTAGTTACAAGTAATAAACCCACAGCCAATATTCGACTCCTCGCCGATTTCCGCATCACCCACGTAGCTGAGGTGAGAAACCTTCACGCCTTTGTGAAGTTTGGATTTTTTGAGTTCTACAAAGTTTCCGACCTTAGCCTCTTCTCCCACATCACTGTCTGGACGAATTCGTGCAAATGGACCGATTTGTGCTTTAGGGCCAACAACTGAGTCTTCTATTACGCTATGCGAATGAATTTGTGCCTGAGCCTTTATCAAAGAGTTTTTTATAATGGATCCATTTTCGATAACTGCTCCTTGTTCAACACTTGATTTTCCGTAAAGAGCACAGAAAGGGTGCAAGTGGACTCCTGGTGCTACACTTACCTCTTGATCAACCCAGATCGAGTCTGCGTTGTACATCACAACACCTGAATTCATGAGTGTTGAATTTTTTCGTCTCCTTAAAATATTCGTGACCTCATCTAACTGTTCAAGAGTATTCACCCCAAGAAACTCCTGTGGATTCTTAAACTCCAAAGCTTCAACAGCACTATTTGTCTTAAAAATATCAGTGAGGTAAAACTCACCAGACTTATTTTTATTATCTAGTCCGTCGAGCTGCTCCAAAAGGTAGCTGGTTTTTACGAGGTAAAATCCCGAATTAACCTCACTGATGAGTCTCTCAGTATCACTCGCATCCTTCTCTTCAATTATACGAAAACCGCTGGCTGCTCTTAGGATGCGTCCATATCCCTTAGGGTCAGAAAGTTTAAATGTCGCCGCAATCGCATTCAAATGAGGTTCACTTTCGAATTTTTTCCAAATCTTTAAAAAGGTCTCCGTTTGAATAAGTGGAGTGTCTGCGCACACGACGAATGTATAATCTGTACGCTTGTTCTCCGGGCGCTCGCTGAAGTATGATCTTAATGCATCACCAGTACCTCTCTGCTCTTTCTGAACTAAATAGTGCACACCATATTTTTTAGTGTTGAGGTAATCAATAATTTCTTCTTTTTTGTGACCGACAATTACGGAAAGCTCATTGGGAATTTGAGCTTGATGAGTAAAGCTTTTAATCGCTAGGATCACGTGATCGATTAGAGTTAGACCTAGCGCTGGACAGAGCGCTTTAGGGATATCAACCTTTAATCTCGTACCTTTACCAGCAGCTAAGAGTGCAAACCCGACTGTTTTCATTTATCAATTCCTTTTCTCAGATAATTGATTCTCCTCTCAAAAATGAGGTTTTTCAAGCGCTTAGAAATAGTCTTTTTTTTTACTCCACTATCAGGCTGCTCAGGTAATCTTAATTATTCCTTCAGAAACACTTAAATTTCCTTAAAGAGCCTACAGGTTTGTCCCGATCGAATACATAGAACTAGAGCTGTTCAAGGCTGAACTTGCATAAGGTCTTATAGGAGTAAATTTCATGGTGACCAACTACGAAGGTGATTCAATCGAATTCAAAGAGCTACTTCCATTGCTCCCAGTAAGGGATTTGGTTGTCTACCCTTTTATGATTCTTCCATTGTTTGTCGGAAGAGAAACTTCCATAAAGGCTGTTGAAGAAGCCCTCAATAATACGGATCGCTTAATTCTTCTCTCATCTCAGAAAGATATTTCTGCCGAGGCACCAAGTCCTTCCGAAATATATGAGCTTGGTACAGTGGCGATGATCATGCGCATGAGAAAGCTTCCAGATGGAAGAATCAAGATTCTCATCCAGGGCTTAGCCAAAGCACGCATCACTTCATACGAACACACTGAGCCATTCTATAAAGTAAAAGTTGAAAAGGTCACTCAACCTGCCACAAGTGTAGCTCCCGCAACGATTGAAGCAATGATGAGAATGGTTAAAGAAAATTTAGAGAAAGTCATATCCCTTGGGAAAGTTCTCTCTCCTGACATTCTGATGGTCCTAGAAGACATCCAAGACCCAGGTCGTCTGTCTGATCTTGTAGCTTCAAATCTCAACCTGAAAGTAAAAGACGCCCAAGCGGTTCTCGAAGTCCTTGAACCATTTGAGCGTCTCACAAAGATTAACGAGATCCTAAAGACTGAACTCGAAATCCTATCAGCTCAATCAAAGATCAAAAAGCCTTCTGAGACATTTTCTAAAGATAGCTTTTTGAAAGATCAGCTCAAGGCGCTTAAGGGTGACCTAGGAGACTCGGATAGTGAAAAAGCTGATGAGTTCACAGAAATCAGAGAGAAGTTGATAACCAAGCAACTTCCGGCAGAGGCTCACAAGGAAGCCTTTAAGCAACTGGCGAGACTTGAGCGAATGCACCCGGACTCCTCAGAGTCTGGTATCCTGCGCTCTTATCTTGAGTGGGTTATTGATCTTCCTTGGCATGAGCTCAACTCTGAAATTACAGACCTTGCTCATGCGAAAGATGTTCTAGACGAAGAACATTTTGATCTTGAAAAAATTAAAGAAAGAATCTTGGAATACTTAGCTGTAAGAGCACTCAAGGGAAGCTCAATGAAAGGGCCGATCCTTTGCTTCTCAGGTCCTCCAGGAGTAGGTAAAACCTCTCTCGGCAAATCAATCGCTAAAGCAACCGGTCGCGAGTTTGTTCGCATAAGTCTTGGCGGTGTTAAAGATGAAAGTGAAATCAGAGGCCACAGAAGAACATATGTAGGCGCAATGCCCGGAAGATTTATTCAAGCCATGAAGCAGGTGAAATCAATCAATCCCGTTATCATGCTCGACGAGATCGACAAACTCGGAAGTGATTTCCGGGGAGACCCGTCGGCAGCACTTCTTGAGGTGCTAGATCCCGAACAGAATAATACCTTTAGAGATAACTACCTCAACGTTCCCTTCGATCTTTCACAAGTGATGTTTATTGCGACAGCTAACCAGCTGGAGAATATCCCTGGCCCACTGCGGGACCGTATGGAGATCATTCACCTCAGCGGTTATACCCATGAAGAAAAAGTACAGATTTCTAAGAAGTATCTGATTCCAAAACAAATGGATGAGAATGGGATCACTAAAGATCACATCGAATTCACTGATGAGGGCGTGGACTCTGTCATTTCCGGCTTTACTCGTGAAGCAGGACTAAGAAACCTCGAAAGACAAATCGGAACTCTTTGTAGAAAAGTAGCTAAGAAGATTGCCAGCGGAAACTGCACGAAGACTCACATCTTCTCTGCTACCGTTGAAGAGCTCCTTGGCCCAGCGCCATATGGGCATGAGGAAATCAATGAGCACGACGAGGTGGGCGTAGCCACTGGACTCGCCTGGACCGCAGCAGGAGGCGAGATTCTTAAAATTGAAGCCACAAATATGAAAGGTCGAGGCATCACTTTGACCGGTCAGCTTGGTGACGTCATGAAAGAAAGTGCTCAGGCCGCTATGGGCTTTATTCGCTCACACGCCTCCTCTCTTGGCATCGACGAGGATTTCTTTGATAAGCATGAAATTCACGTACACCTTCCTGCCGGAGCAATCCCCAAAGATGGGCCATCCGCAGGCATAACTCTCGCGACTGTGATCGTTTCACTTCTAACAAAAACAGCTATCAGCAAGGACATTGCGATGACTGGAGAGATTACTCTCACAGGTAAGGTTTTACCCGTAGGGGGAATCAAAGAAAAAGCTCTTGCTGCCATGAGAGCTGGAATCGAAACAATTATTATCCCTTGGAAAAACCAGAAAGACTTAGCAGATATACCAGAGCACCACAGAAAAAAAATGAACTTCATCCCCGTGAGGAATATTGGTGAAGTGCTTGCTCTGGCTTTAGTTGACTGGAAACCTCAAGAGCAAAAGATCGAGGAACCATCCCAAAGAAAAAATCAGGTAGCGGCTTAAAAGAAGGCTCCGAAAGGAGCCTTTTTTTTACCCTAAACTCAGCTCTTTGATATCCTAAGAGCATGAATAAGCTTGATAAAAAATCATTTAAAATTGTTGTTGTAGATGACTCGGATTTCTCAAGGGCCCAGATGATTCACATTCTGAGTCAGGAGGGATTCTCTGTAGTAGCCGAGGCTTCTTCAGCAGAGGACGCGATTAAGGCTGTGGCAGAAAAAAAACCCAATCTCGTTATCACCGACATTGTAATGCCCAACATCTCTGGCATAGAGTTAGCGGATAAAATCAATACAAGCTACAGTGGGGTCAGTGTCATCATGATCTCCTCTCTACGTCACGAGCAAATCATCCTTGAGAGTATTTCAAAAGGTGTTATCGACTTCATTTCTAAGCCAATTGATCCTATACAGCTGATTGAGTCTGTAGGGAAGTGCTTCAATCTTTCCCTTAAAGAGGGCTAGAGATGCTAGATCATAATCTCGACAGAATTTGCCCTGAGCGTATTACTATCTACGGTGATATTTTTCTTGAAAAAATGAACTCAACTCTAT
>JAJTIF010000297.1 GCA_021299675.1 Pseudomonadota bacterium
AAAATCTAGAGAAGATGGATCCTGAGAGGAAGAAAAGGATATTTGGTGCCGCTGAGAGTTTTATTTCGCAGAAAACTCGCGCCGCTCTTTGATTTTTTTTCTAACGAACCAGACCATGAAGATCACAAAAAATGCACCGAACATGTAGAATTTCGCGGCTTGCAGTCTCTCGACTATCACCTTCCCGTAGGTCGCTACGAACCACACCTGAGTGGGCACAGAGATCAGGGCCATGAAACCATCAATCGTTACAAACTTCCACATGGGGATCCCGAGAATTCCACAGGACAAATGACCCGGAAACCTCAGACCTGGTGTAAACCGAAACATTCCGCAGCACCAGCTGCCATACTTATTAAACCAAGTTTGGATGGTGGCGTAAGTTTTCCCTTCCATTTGTTTTTGCACGTAGGGGTACTTCATTAATTTATCACCCAGGAATTTACCGATGCAATAAACGAGAAAGTCGGATAAGAAAACCGCCAAGAAACATACCACCATAAGAGTGTAGACATTGACCCCTACCGCTCCTTCGTAAGGTGGAGGATAGTCTTGGGGATTTTGCGCCAAGTACGCGACCAGCCCACTACTCACAAGGACAAGCTCCTCGGGTGCGGGAAAACCAAAGGAGCTGGCGAACATAAAGATCACAATAAATGTGTAAACCCAAGTGGGTTCATAGGCGTAGGCAGAGAAGAATGTGAGAAGTCCTTCCGGACTTAGGTCTAAACCGAACATGTTGCTCCAGTCCGTTTATTTTACTTAGGGTCTCTGCAAGAGTCCAGCAGGTCGAGTGTTTAAAACCTTCGGCACCAAAAGACCGACCGGAAGCATAACGAGAAACAGACCAAAAAGAATAAGATAGAGAAGCTGCCTAAGCTCCCACACTGCGTTACCTTCCAACAAAAACACACTAATTGAATTGGCGAGCAGCGCTCCGCATAGACCTCCGATCCCAAAAGCCACCACTCCGACGAATAAAAGCTCGAGGGCCAGCATTTTTATAACGCGGTAAGGGGCAATACCAAGAGTTTTCTCTAGCATCATTTCTGATTCTCTTTTTTGCAGCTGGTGATAGGTCATACTCAAAACCACCACAAAACCGACGAGTATGGTGAAGTATGCCATCATCTCCAATGCAATCTTTAGCCTGGAAAATAAAGTCGTGAGCCTCTCCACCAGCTGAGTAATATCCACCACAGAGATATTTGAAAAGAGCTTTTGGATTTTATTTTGGACCGCCACTCGATCCGTCTGATTAAGACCACCGATCGCTGCCAGCCAAGTTTTGGGAGCTTCTTCGAGAGCGCCGGGAGCAAAGGTTATAAAGAAATTAGGTCTGAAACTGGTCCACTTCACGCTTCTGATATTCACCACTCGACCTATGACGGGGACACCTAGCACGTCGAACTCTAAACGATCATCAAGCTTCAGTCCCAGGCGCGAGGCAAATCTTTTTTCTACGGATACAGCTGTCTCATCGGAGGCGATCTCTTGCGAGTCCGTAAACGCTTTCCCTGAAACCAAGCTCTCCGACGAATTCAAGCTCTCCGCCCAACTCAGATTCATCATCCGCTGACGAAAGCGCGAATCGTTTTCTTCCTCTCGGGTCCGAAAACCTGTGTTGGCTTCATCGTCGGCTTTATACTGGCTCTCGTTAATGCGCATGAGTTTCCCTCGAATCATGGGCGAGAGTGCCTGAATTTCAATCTGTTGTTCCTGGAAAAAAGATTTGAGGCTTTCAACCTGCTCGTCTTGAATGTCAAAGAGGAAGAGCGAGGGTTTGCTATCAGCCTCAATGGTAAATTCTTGATTAACTGATTTCTCAATATGAAAAAGCAAGGACAGAAGCATCGCTCCCAGTCCCAATGAGATGATAGAGATAAGAGTGGTGAGTGGTTGACGGATAAGACGACGCAACACAATCCCCCACTCGAGACCAAAAGGGGATCGTAAACTTGACTGAGTCCTCAGCAGAGTATTTAAGAATCTTTTCAAGAGATAGAAAATCAGTGTGAAGATCCCTAGAGCTGCACAGATGGAAAAGAGAAAGAGACTTCCTACTTTCCAAGATTGAGAAGCCCAGACAGCCAGGGCCCAAAGAGATGAGAAAGCCAAAAGATTCCATGGCCAGAACTCGAAAAATGCCCCTCTCTGCTTTGTCACTTGGTTTTGAATCAAAACAATCACAGGAATTTTCACCGACTCCCGAACGACGGGCATCATCGCCGCAAACAGAAACACACTGACAAGTGGTAAAGAGCTCCAGATGCGCCAGGAGACTTTAATCAGACTTAGCTCCAAACCAAAGACCGTTTTGATCCCACTCAAAAGTGCGGGCGTAATGATGAGAGAGGCGAAATAGGCTGTCGGAACCGCAACTAAGAACACACAAAAAAGACCGATAAGAAGAATCATCTGGACGTAATTGGGGCCAAGTCCCAGGGCACGCAGGATGGCCACATCCTTTAAGCGCTGTCCGATGAGACCTCTGAAAAGATAGAAGGTACCTACCACCGACAGGATAAAAGAAACAAGAGAGATGAGTTGCAGGTAGTCTGAAAAGACATTACCGGCACGAGCCACCTGCTCCGAAGTATCACTGGGGAGGTTAATCCTGAGAGTGGGGTCACTGAATTCTTTTTGCAGTTCTTTTTGGATCAGCTCAAGCTCTTCCACTGATTTCGAAGTTTTTAAGTGGAGCGAATGGGAAGCGATGCTGCCCTCTCCATAGAGCCCAGTGCCTTCTAAGTTTTTGCGGGACAAATAGATCCGAGGAGCTAAAGCGAAGGCGCGAAACCCTAAGGACGAATCCTTCATGACGACGTCACAGAATCGAAAATTCTTATC
>JAJTIF010000110.1 GCA_021299675.1 Pseudomonadota bacterium
ACCACCGTCGATCCGTTATCAACCAGAACATTCGTTTGGATTTGTCGCTGAACTGTGTCTGGTGGTGCTTGTTGCGAAGGTCTTCCTCCAAATGAGCCCTTTGAAAGGTTAACTTCCATATTAATGGACCCTTCATTGGTTACTTGTGGAGTCACAGAGAGGTTTAGAATAATTGGGATGGGCTGGAAGGTCGTCGTCGGCGGAGCCCCCACTGCGATAGTCTGAACAGCAAAAGATGTGGTCTCAGTACTTGTTATGGTCGCAGCTTTTTTATTTTGAGTAATGATTTTGGGTGCAGTAACGATCCTTACCTTTGACTCACTCTCTAAGAGTTCAAGCGCCATATTTAAGTTTGTTAGACGTTTGAAAGTTTGGATAGAGAGACTTACTGCGTTTGATCCGCCAGCACCACCACCAAGACTTGCTGTCGAAATGTTAAATCCCGGACCAACATTGGCGGGTGAACCGGCACGAACAGGGTCATAGCCAAATGATATACCGTTTGAAAGCCCAATTCGTTTTGAATACGTCTCTGTTGCCTCAACGATCTTTGACTCAATCAAGATTTGTGGGGTTTGAGTATCAAGCAACTCAACAATTTTTTTAATTCTTTCAATCGAGTCCACAGTATCTTTGATAATCAAACTATTTGTCCGACCATCTTCTGACATTGTCCCACGTTCTTTTGTTAGATAGTCTTTCAAGATTTTCTGCATATCGGTGATGCTAGCGTAACTGATAGGGAAAATCTTTGTCACCAAAGGCTCTAAGCCAAGCTTAAGTGCGTCAGCCTTCGCCTCAGCCTCTCTTTCCGCTGTAGCCTTCTCGATGGTCTTAATTGAGAGAATATTTGTATTTTTTGTGGCGATCAATTTAGCGAGCGCCAGGATTGTATCAAGCGCCTGATCCCAAGGAATATTAGTCAACGAGAGAGTGAGAGGCGGCACCTTAGCAACCTCAGCATCGATGATAATATTAAAACCAGATGTTTCTGAGATCATCCGCAACAAGTCGGGAAGTGGAATGTCTTTTACATTTATTGAAATTTTCTTGCCAACATACTTTTTAGGACCGGACATTGTCAGATTTTCCAATATGTCTTCTATAGAAGAAGACTTTGGAATGTTCATCTTGATACCATCTTCAATGATACCATTCGCAGACTCCTGACGAACGATGGTTTTCGCAGACTCATCAACTCTTTTCTTAGAGAACACACCGAATCTATTTTCGATACTCAGGATTACCTTGCGGCCCTGGACCTCAAGGATTGAGCGAACGTTATCTCTTAGTTGAATAGCAAAACGCACATCATTCGTTGCTCCAGGCTTTGGGTATCCAGAGATGTAAACCGTTGCTCCATCAAATTCGGATGTATCAATTCCGCGTAAAAGCTTCTTTTCAATTTTTACATTTTTGAGGTCGAGTATGATTTGCTTGTCGTCTTTGACGTGAAAGCGGTCAGCGATGACTTCTTTGTCTACTTCGATGACGAACTTGCTGACATCACCTTCCTGGAAGAAGTTGACGTTTTTAATCTCTTGCCCCCACAAAGAGGTTGAAAGCAAAAAAAATAATGAGATGAAAAATCCGTTTTTCATATTTAAACCTCAGCCTGGAGGCAACATAGACTCCTAATAAAATCCTACTGCGAAATTGGAATCACTGTCTCTAAATATTCTTCTTCACCGTAAACATTTACGAGTTTCTCGACAAATATAATGCCGCCCGGGTGGATTGCTTTCAGCTCGGCATTGTCTCTTCCCAGACGCATCCCTTCGCGCAGTACAAATACATCTGGCTTCCCGTCAATACGAGCTAGCGCCCTCCGCTCCTTACCAACCATCACGCCCACAATTCTCATCTTATCGATGTCAATATCACCTATATTTGAAATATTAGTGTAGGTTCCATCCCTGAGGCCCGCCTTGTCCTGTCTTCCTTGTTTTCGCTCCGATCTGATGACTGGTGGCCGAAAAGGATCCCTCAGGTCGAAAGGGTTCTCAATTGTGGTTTTGTCTTTGAAAATATTATTTCTCTTAAGACTTGCTTGTGCATGAACCATTGAAATTTTAAAGATTAAGAATAGAAGCATCCACTTATTCATTTACGCTTCCTTTTGCCAGGAGCACCTTCCTCTACCGGCGGCAAGTCTACGATTTCATCCACGCCCGAAGTTTCTTTATGAGAAGAATTAAACTTAAATGTATCAATCATAGTATTCATATTGATTACTTGAAAACGACTCTTTTGAGGCTCTTTATCTGCCACCAAGCTGAGACTTTTAATATTATAGAGTCGCTCAGAGGAATTTATGCGCTCAAGATAAATCAAGAACTGCAAGAAGGTTCCTCGACCATTAATCTTATAGGGCTTTGAAACATAAAAGCCCAATGGCTGCTCCTGGAGCGGATTTGGCTCAATCTCAGGGATATTAAGACCACGCGCCTCTTTAGTGAAATAATCAAGCACCTCAATATCACTAATCTCGGAAGGAAGCTGCTTCTGAACTCTTTCGATGTTCGCAAATACTTGATTCACTTTTTCTTTTGACTGCTCGATGTCTTCTCTAAACTTCTTGATCTCATCGAGCTTTTTTTGAGCTGCTTGAATCTGCTGTTCGAGACCAGGTGCCTGGTCTGTGATCATAGCTAACTGCTCTTCGTGGGAGCTATATTCGCCATAAAAGCTGTAGGCTGAGTATGCGATGATGATCACATGAAGCTGGGCTAAAAATTTACCAACGAGCTCTTTCATTATTCATACCTCACGATATTAGCCGTGATTTCGAATGGAGCCATTTTCTTCATGTCGCTGCTCATCGCTGCCGTATCAACCTTGCTATACGCTATGTTGTCCGCAAAAAACACTGATCGCTTCAGATTCTCGAGGAACACACCCTGATTAGTATAATCCATCGAAAGGCCCTTAAAGATCATCTTATCATCTTCGTAGTAAATCTCTGTCAACCAGATCTCTGGCGGAATGTTTTTGGCAACATATTCCAAGACCTTCCATGGGTTCTTTTTCTTACTTATAATTGTCTTAACGAGCTCGAGCTTTTCAACGAGTTGCTGTTCTCTTCTCTTAAGCTGTTGGATCTGTTTATCAAATCCCTTTAAGCTGTTTACCTGTTTTCTTTTTTTATTCGCCTCAGTCGTGAGGTTATTAATTGTTTCCTGGGCGGCAGCTCTTTCTTCCTCAAGGCTTGGCAAGATAATGAAGTCAGGAAGGTAGGAGATAAGAATGGCGATCAAAACAAACTTAACTTTTATTTTAGATAAATCAAGACCACCGACATTGGTGATGTCGACGGCTTTTTTCTGGGTAGATAAGTTAATACTAATCATAGCTATCTAATCCCTAATCCCATAGCCACACACCCAATAGCGGCGATTTGACTAGCATTATCCGAAAGGGCATTCGACCCAAACTTTACACCATTATCGAAAGGATTAAAGATATTCACCTCTAACCCGGTAGTCTCGGAAAGCATTTCAACCAAAATGGAAAGCTGCGAGCAGCCCCCTGTAAGATAGAGATTTGTAACCTGTTCAGCTGAGCCTGCGGAAATATAGAAGTTCAGGTTTTTCTTAAGTTCTGATATTTGGCCTTGAAGTTGTGACTGAATAATTCCCAAAACCTCTTCTGGAAGGTTTCCGTTATCGTCTAGGGTGGTTTTCAGGTCCTCGGCTTCTTCATAACTAACGGCCATCTGCCTTTGGATCTCTTCAGTGATGAATGAACCACCACCAACAAGCTCTTTTGTAAAGATTGGACCACCATTGCGATAAATAAGAATTTTTATATTCTGAGCACCGTAATCGATAATAATTGTACCCTCGTCGAGCTCTGGATTTGCGTGCAACAGAGTCATCTCGAAGAGATTCGATAGAGCGAGGATGTTTAGGTCCACAAATTTAATCTGAAGCTTGGCTTCTTTTACAATATCCTGAAATCTTTCAACAAGCTCAGTCCTCGCTGCAACCACAATAACATCTTTACCACCACCCTCAGTATCGCCAATGATATGAAAATCAATTTCACTCTCATCGGCACCGAATGGAATATATTGCTCTGACTCCCACATAATGTGATCTTGAATTTCTTCCTTGCTACCTTCGGGCACAGACATGCGCTTTGTCATTGTATTCTGGCCATACAACCCAACGTTCAATGATTTTGATTTTATGCCAGCAGATTTTAGAGCTGATAATAGTGATTCGATAATTTCTTCAGGCTTTTGAAATTCATCTTCAATGATGGCTGCTTCACTAAGGGGAATGACTGCAAACTTATCTAATTTGTATTTTCCTTTGGCACCAGAAATCTCACAAACCTTGATACTGTGCGAACCGAGATCAACTCCAACGGTTGCACCGCCAGAAAACCCACCCATCAATTCCTGTAACTGCTCTTGTAATGATGCCACTTAATTTATTCCGTTTATTTACATGTCTCGTACTAATTATAGGATGTCTTAGAACGGGGCTTCAAGGATTTACTGCAATGCTCGCAGAGCATTTCGGTTGAGTATTAGTACGAAAAGAGACTTAGACCAATTCGCTCAGGTAACCACGAAAAGTACATCTGAATCAAGGCTGTCACGATAATAAAAGGACCAAACGGAAGACCAGTGTCTCTATCGTAACGTTTTAGAACAATCATCAAAACACCTACAACAGAACCCAGGAGGCAACTCAAAAAAATATTATCGATGATTGCATAAGGACCAAGAAAGACCCCAAGCACACCCCAAAGTTTTATATCCCCTCCGCCTAGCCCGATTTTGCCTTTCAATTTATAAAACAACCAAGAAACTCCATACGGCGCACCGAATCCAATGAGACCCCCTACGAGCCAAAACACAGGTGTATTAAAAACAACACTAAATGGGAGAACCAAGAGCAATAAATAGATGTTTAGTTTATCCAGCAGAAGCTTGTGATCCAAGTCGATAAAGAAATGACACGTAAGAATTGACGTAAAGGTACACTGAAAGACCCACTGAAAAATTGTTACGTTGTTCAGAGTTTGGGGAAAGCTAAAGTAAAATACCACACCGACAAATAACTCAACCAATGGGTAGCGCCAGTGAATCCGAGCATGACAATTATTACACTTTCCCCTCAGGGCCAGCCATGCCAAGACAGGTATATTGAGCCACCAGGGTATCTGGTAGCCGCAATGCGGGCACGCCGAGCGAGCACTCACGAGATCTTTCTTTAGGGGAAGTCGGTAAATGACGACATTTAAAAAACTTCCGATTAACAAGCCCAGGATTCCAGCAAAGATTTGATAGGTTGGGATCATTTCATCCATTATTCAATCCATATTCTTTTTATTAATGATGATTGCTGCTAAGAAAAATAGACCCATCATGTAAGCAAACCAGTAACCTACGACCATTAAGAGCTGACTCCCCTCAATCGTATTTTGATAAAGAACATAATCCTTTATATTAAATCGGTGAAAGGCGGGAAAAACAAAATTCATGCTATCGACGACTGTCTTCAGCCATGGTTTTGTGGTCACAAAAAGTATCTTCGACGTCTCCGCGATGGCATGGCCAGTAATAAGAACAAGTAATGACCCCATGAGTGAGATGGCTGTGTTAGCAATCAGAGACAATAATACCACGACCAGCAACAAGAGTGTCGCCTCTAGGCAGCTGAATAGCATGGCAAAAAGCACGAGGCTTGAAATTTCTCCCCCCATTGTTTTAACCACTAAAATTGTGACCAATGAGAGGATGAGTATGTTTAGAACCAGAAAACTGCTCACACCTAGAAGCTTTCCTGCCAAAAAAGAGACTCGCGAGACAGGTCTTGAAATAATTAAGTAGATGGTTCGGGACTCTTCTTCTTTTTTAATTAATCCAATCCCGATAAGTATGGCAATGCCGTAGCTTGAGACAGACAATGATCCAAGGCCTAGATCTAGGGCGACTCGATGGGGAACGCCAAAAGTAAACTCTGCAGCTACAAACGTGATGATTGCTATCACAATCCCCAAGAGAACCACATTCCATAGAATTTTAGATTTGATCATTTCTCTGAATGTATATCTTGCGACAATCCAGGTTTTTACTAGTTGCAACATCAGGCTTTTCCTGTTTTATAAAAGATTTCTTCAAGCCTGATCTTTTCTTGCTCAATCCCAATGATAGAAATTCCCTCGGAGACGATTTGCTTTACCACCAGGTCTTTGTGTGCTGACTCAACTTCCAGTTGCTCAATACCAGCTCCCAAATTTCTTCTGTTAGCAACAAAGGAGGATGAGAAGTTTGTCATGTCAGGGATTAAAATTCGCCATATCTGCGTCATGTGCTTATCGAGAAGTGGCTTTACGGGTCCATCGTAACTCAGCTCACCTTTATTGAGGAATACAACTCGATCACAGATCTCCTCCACATCAGAGACGATGTGAGTTGAAAAGAAGACAGTGCGACCCTCTCTCTTAATTTCTGCCATGATGTCTTTGAGTTCTTTGCGCCCCACAGGGTCAAGTCCCGAAAGTGGCTCATCAAGCAAGATCAGCTTAGGCTCATGGAGAAGTGTCACCAGAAAACCTATTCTTTGAAGCATGCCCTTAGAGTATGTTCTTAGTTCACGGTTTATAGCGTGATCCAACCGGAATCTTTTTGCTAATGGCAGAATCTTAGCAAGGACATCTTTACGAGTTAACCCAGAAAGCTCTCCCATAAAGCACGCAAACTCAGTGCCCGTCAGATGCTGGTAGAAATAAGGACGCTCTGGCAAGAAACCTATGTTTCTCCTAACTTCCTCCCTACTTGTCCCAAGAGTCGGGCTAAAAGAAACTTCACCGCTTGTAGGCCTTATAAAATCCAGGACAATCTTGAGTGAAGTAGTTTTTCCAGCTCCGTTGGCACCCAAAAACCCTACCATTGCCCCCTCTGGTACCCCGAAAGAGACATTATTTAAAGCCACAAACGGATCGACGAGCAGATCAGATTTAAAGACTTTTGTGATATTATTTAAATTAAACATACTGTTATTATCAAGACTGGGGAACAGAAAATCAATGACTAGCTTTTTACTTCTTCCAATAACCTCTCTTTTATTTTTTATCCTCGCTTTTAATCTCAATCGACAGATCAACTACCCAGCCATCTCTGTTTCTCAACAAGACGCTGCCTTGAATTTTAAATCGGAATCACTCTCCCTTCTCTCTTTGGGATTAAAAAGACTCATTTCTGATGTCATGTGGATTCAGACACTCATGGATTCAGACACTGATCACTACAAGAAGAAGGACTTGAACTCCTGGCTCTACCTACGATTCTCAGCGATTGCAGGCCTCGACCCCAAATTCTATGAGAATTATTATTATGGTAGCCAGTACCTCATGATCGTTAAGGATGATCTACTCGGAGCAGAAGACCTTCTTACCAAAGGTATTAAATACTACCCCGACGATGTACAATTGAATTGGCAACTAGGCTTCCTCTACGGGATCGAAATGAAGCAACCACGAAGAGCCTTACCCTACTTTGATGCGATCAAATTTAATCCAAAGAGACCAAAGTTTTTTGATAGTCTCTATACTAAATTTTCAGCCAATATTTCAGGAAACCAGGAAGCTTTCGATTATGCACTTGAAGTTTGGACAAAGTTACCCGACGGGGACAATGTTAAAGAGAGGCTAGGAAAACAACTCTATACATTAAAAGCATTGATTGATCTCGAGTGCCTTAATGGGGGAAAAACTGATTGCTCCAGACAAGACTTTTTGGGTAATGATTACAAAAAAGAAGAGGGGCACTGGAGTGCCCCTCTTCCGCTTATCAATCTCAAGCTTAAGAATTAGTAACCAGCGCGAACAGTTCTGATCAATTTGTTATGATCGATAGAGAAGGCTGAAGAGGTTGTCGCAGTTGTATAGTTTTTATCTACGGCACCAACAGCACCAATTACAAATGTGCTTTCAGCAACGGCTGTGGTTCCACCATCAGCTGCGGCAAAAGTAGCAATGGCGGCAGTAGCACCAAGGGCTTTACCAGCACCGTAAAGTGTACAAGCTGATGCTGTTGTTGAGTTAGTACAAACTGCTTCTGTGGTGGCACAGGCCGAAGCACCGTTTTGAAGCAGGACCGCATCCATTGAGTTAAGAGTTGTACCGGTACCAAAACCGATAGCATAGTGTCTTTGAGCATGTTCGTTGATTGGGTTAAAGCCCATGAAAAGCAGACATGGACCGTAGGTATCAAAGTCTGAATAGAATGACTGCTCAGCTGTATATACAGCTGAAAGCTGTAGTTTGGCTTCAGACGTCTTTGACTTAGCTTGGTATTTTTTAAAGTTTGGCAGAGCAACAGCAGAAAGAATTCCGATGATCGCTACGACCACCATCAATTCAACAAGCGTAAAACCAGACTGGTTATTCGTTTTCGTACTCATATTTCCTCCAAAAATCTCAGCCATTAAGAGACTGAAGTTAACAGAAGCTTGTTAGGGGCTTCTGGGATCAAGTGTTTGAGCTCAATTTTTTCAAAGTGTATTAAGAACACCTTTCCAATTTTTTACTCATTGCCTGATGATTAATTATACCACCCATATCGAAATTTATTTCACTTTCCTTGAGCCCGGCCACAAACCCTTAATTTCATAGGCAGCACTTTATAACTACCCCGCCCAAAGGGCCTCAAGACCGCCTCCATCTGGAGGCAGCTCTAGTCTCCCACCTTATCTGCGGCGTTACCGCCTCCCTCATCATCTCCACCACCGGCAGACATAAAGATAGGCAGGTACATCGCGACTAGCACCAAGGCGATCATTCCCCCAAGGACTACAATAATAATAGGCTCTATAAGCTTGGTAAGGTTTGCCACAACTTCCTCAATTTCTTCCTCAAAGACCGTCGCTACTTTCATGAGCATCGTATCCAGGTTACCGGTAGACTCACCCACTTTAATCATCTGAACCACAAGGTCCGGAAAGTACTTTATTCGTCCCAAGGGCTCGGTGATGGACTTACCCTCAACAACTGCTTTTCTAACCGCGGTGAAGTCTTTGGCAATCTGCTGGTTATCGAGCGTCTCAATACATATATCAAGTGCATCGATAATAGGGACACCTGCGCTCAGCATAGTTGAGAGCGTTCTGGTGAACGAGCCAAGGTTCGCTTTAATGACAAGTTCACCAAAAAGTGGAGCCTTCATAAGGAATCTATCCCAGGCGAGCTTTCCATCTTTTGTTCTAATAAAATTCACAAATACCATACCCGCACCAATCGCGGCAGGTATCATGAGCATGGTATAGTCCTGAAAAAAATTAGATATATCGATCACAAACTGCGTGACTGCAGGAATCTCCTGGCCTGACTCTTTGAGGATATCAACGAATTGTGGCACCACAAATGTCATAAGACCCCAAACAACCAACACGCCGATCACGACAACGATAGCAGGATAGGTAAGTGCACCCTTAACTTGTTTCTTTAACTTATCTTGTTTTTCAAGAAACTCGGCCAGTTTGTTCAAAATGGTATCAAGGATACCTGCAGACTCACCGGCCTTAATAAGATTGCAGTAGAGTTTGTCGAAGGATTTAGTGCCTAACAAAGCTTCATAGAGAGACTTACCTCCCTCAACACTTAAAGCAACGTTCTTTATGGTCTTTTTAAAAAACAGGTTCTTCTCTTGCTTATACAATATCTCCAAACATTCCATGATCGGAACGCCGGCATTAATAAGAATTGAAAGTTGACGAGTAAAACGCATCAAATCAGCTAGTCCAAACGGACTCGCTAGACCCTTATCAACCATCCACTGGCCAAGATCGATGTCGAGAGCAGAGGGTGCGATCATACGTGAGGGACGAATGCCCTGACGTCTCAAGAGCTTCTTGGCATCCTTAAGACTGTCGGCATCGATTTCGCCTTCAACCTTTTTGCCATCATCTTTAATCCCAAAGTACTTATACTTTCCCATTTATTTTTTCTTCACTGGCCCAGTGAGTCCCATCATCCGCTGGAGTTCTTCAGGATTATTTGTGTAAGTAAGTGCTGTTTCGGAACTAATAATACCTCCATCCAGCATCTTCTTCAGACCTTGGTTCATCGTTGTCATACCGGACTCTTCCTGACCGATCTGCATCTGCGAATAGATCTGATGAATCTTATCCTCACGGATAAGATTTCGAATAGCAGGGGTAATACGCAGAATCTCTTGAACAGCTGCTCGCCCTTTAGGAATTTTCGGAAGCAGCTGCTGGGCAATAACACCTTGGAGAACAAACGAGAGAAGAGTTCTGATTTGCTCCTGCTGCTCGTGAGGGAAGACGTTAATAATACGGTTAATAGTTTGAACAGTGGAGTTGGTGTGAAGCGTTCCGAAAACAAGGTGGCCAGTCTCCGCAATCGTTAACGCAGCCTCAATTGTCTCCACATCTCGCAACTCACCAACCAGCACAATGTCCGGATCTTGTCTGAGAAGTGACTTTAACCCTTTACCAAAGGTGAGGGTGTCAGCTCCGATTTCTCTTTGGTTCACAATCGACATTTTATGAGAGTGAACAAATTCGACTGGATCCTCAAGGGTAATGATGTGTCCGGGTTGAGTGGAATTCAACCGGTCAATCAGTGCTGCGAGAGTCGTGGACTTACCCGAACCGGTTGGTCCCGTCACAAGCACTAAGCCGTTTGAAACGTTCACAATGTCTAACAGGACTCGTGGCAGACCAAGGGCATCGAAATCAGGGATAAGACTTGGAATCTGTCTAAAAACAGCTGCGACAGCATTCTTTGAGTAGAACACGTTGGCACGAAACCGTGCGAGTCCTTTGACTCCAAATGAAAAATCGAGTTCTAAGTTCTTTTCAAGCTCAGCCTTTTGCTTCTCAGTCAAAATTTGATAAATTAATCTTTTGGTATCATCTGGACTAAGAGCACCGACTTTTACACGAACAATGTCTCCACTTATTCGCATCCCTGGTGCCGTTCCGACGGTAAGGTGCAAGTCTGAGGCACCTGACTCAACCATGACCTTAAACAGCTGCTGAATTTGTAAATTACCGACACCAGCATCGCCAGTTCTCGTATTGGTTTTAGTTGACTCTGAACTCATGTCTTCTCCTGACTACAGGTTATCGTTTGAAGAATTTCCTATAGCTTCTTCAAGTGTCGTTAATCCTTGCGCCACCTTAGTCAGCGCACACATTCTTAATGTCTTCATACCATCGCGAATGGCCTGTCGTTTTAGATCATCAGTGGAGCCATTTTTCAAAATAAGTTCTCGTACCTTCGATGTCATGGCCAAGACCTCGTATATGGCAACCCGTCCCTTGTATCCCGTTCCATTACAAGCCTCGCATCCCTTGCCTTGATAAACCTTGATCTTCTCAGCAGATGAAGGGGCAAAACCACAAGCGATCAACTCTTCGAGTGTGACCTTTTTTTCTTCACGACAATTCAAACAAATCTTACGACATAGACGTTGCGCTACAACCACATTCAAAGCTGCGACAACAAGGAAAGGCTCGACCCCCATATTGAGAAGTCTGGTGACTGTCGATGGAGCATCATTCGTGTGAAGTGTTGAAAGGACCAAGTGACCGGTGAGCGCAGCCTCGACTGCAATTTCTCCAACCTCTAGGTCTCGAATCTCTCCCACCATGATGATATCGGGGTCTTGTCGCAAGAATGCTTTTAGTGAAGAGGCAAAGGTGAGACCGATGTCCTTCTTGACGTTAACCTGATTTACACCTTCGAGGTTAAATTCAACTGGATCTTCCGCTGTAGAAATATTGTTATCGATAGTGTTGAGCTCTGCTAGAGCAGAGTAGAGCGTTGTTGTTTTCCCAGATCCGGTCGGCCCCGTCACAAGACACATCCCATACGGGCGGTAGATCCCTTCTTTAAACACATCAAGTTGCTTTTGCTCAAATCCAAGTTTTGTCATGTCGAGCTGAAGGTTTGACGAGTCTAGCAATCGAAGAACAATTTTTTCACCAAAGAGCGTTGGCAGGGATGAAACACGATAGTCGATTGGCTTCCCGCCGATCATAAGCTTAATCCTTCCATCCATTGGTTTTCTTTTTTCAGAAATATCCATCTGGGACAGGATTTTTAATCGGGAAACAATAGATGCCATCATGCTTTTAGGTGGTGATGCCGCCTCCACAAGAGATCCATCAATACGGAATCGAATACGAAAGTTTTTTTCGTAGGGCTCGACGTGAATATCAGAAGCCTTTTTAACAAAGGCTTCGGCGAGCATCCTGTTTACAAAGGTGACAACATCATCTCCGATATCCTCAGCCCTCACTGTCTCCTCTGTTGCAGACGAGGCTGTTACCTCAACAATATTACCGAGCAAATCATCTACAGAATCTTTTATTCCAGAGAAGAGCTTTCTCCACGAGGAAAGATTTGTAAGAATGAATTCCACCTGCTTCTTAAAATAATCAGACAGCTCCTTGGTTCCCTCCCCTACGACAGTAGGATCGAAGGTTGCAAGAGTAACTTTGTTAGCCGTTTTTTGGATAGGTATGGCACGATACTTAAGAACTAGTCTTTTCTTTAATGATGAGAGTGTATCAGTAGGAACTTTTGCGTTCTTTAGATCAATAAATGTCATTGTGTATTTTTCAGAAACAATTTTCGCAAATTTATTTTCATCAAAATAGGGCATCCGAAGGAGCTCAAACTCGGATACCTCGTCCTCTCGTCCCATAGAAAGACGACGCAACTCTTTCAAAGTTGCCATACCCGTATTGGTAACAACTTCAATAAACTCTTTCCGAATCATAGTTACCCTCTACCTACAAGAATACCAGCATTTCGGAATGTAAGTGCATGAAGTTAAAAATAATTAGGCCAATCCCCAAAACTTAACCGCGTGTTTAGCTTGAGTAATAAGCAAGGATTCACCGTCGATGTATTCTTTGACTTTACCCGGGATAGAATTCGCATGAAGTGTGTGGAGATAGTTATAGTCCCAAAAGACCCAATTGCTACTCAGAGAGCCTTTTATGACCAGTTGCCGTGAACAACAATTCACCACACAAACCCTTTCAGAGGGATCCAGTTGATCAAAAAAACTAAACTGATCAAAATCATCTCCCATTCTTCGAGAGAATTGAGTTGAGACTAGTCCCCGATCATCGAGGATGATTTTAGTAACATTCGCCATGGCACCATCGCCAAGAATGATCCAATGGTCGATGTTCCATTTCTTGGCATACAAAGGAATTAGCTCCTCGAGTGCCGTAGCATCAGTGTTAGTGCCTATCCAATCACCGGCATTATTTTTAAGACAATTCACTGCTTTCCATTTCTGTGAAAAACTCGATAACTGAGGGAGGTAGTTCAATTTATAGGGAGAAGTTATATTTAACCCAAAATAATCACCCATTGATGAGAGAGGTGGTAAAGCCCTTTCATCCAAGACATCTATGAGATCGTAACGATGAAGACTTTTCAGGAGTTCACGGTATATTGCGGGAGACTTCGAATGAGAGATGTTTGCCCCAATTAATCCCAGCTTTATCAAGCTCCCGCCTTGGCTGTGATAATATCCATTTTTATTTGTGCTACCAGATCATTCACACTTGAAAACTTCATCTCATCGCGGATTCGCTTAATAAACTGTACCTCAATACTCTCCCCATAAATTGTTTCATCGAAATCAATAAGATGAGTTTCAACTGTCGTTAATCTGGTGGAATTAAAAGTCGGATTATAGCCGATGTTAGTGACTGATTTATAAATCATCCCTCTATAGTTACAAAGCGATGAATAAACCCCGCGCATAGGAATGACCAGGTCTTCGGAGTATGCTAAGTTCGCAGTCGGCACCCCAATAATTTTACCTCTCCCTTCACCTTTAACCACAAGCCCAGATAGACTGTAGTTTCTATTCAGCATTGCTGACACGGCATCAACCTTACCAGCACGAATGTTCTCGCGAATAAGGGATGATGAAATGAGATTTCCCCCAAACTCATAAGCCGGAAAACTAATCACTTGAATACGTTTATTCTTTTCCTCGCTGCAGATTTCTCTGACAACATCGGCGTCACCCGACTTGTTTGAACCGAAGGCAAAATCCCATCCAAGGAAAATGGACTTCACCGCCTTCACCCCTAAAACATAGGTCTCGAGGAACTGCCTAGCCGAAAGTGTTGAGAAGTCACGAGTGAATGGGATTTCCACAAGCCAGCGGCATCCGATCGCCGCAAGAAGCTCATTTTTCTTCTCCCTACTTACAAGAAGGAATGGTTCGTTTTTCTCTTGAAGTATCTTTTTAGGATGTGGATTAAATGTGATGACAACCAATTCCTGATTAAGCTCTTTGGCCTTAGCAAGCTGTGCCCTTAATAATTGTTGGTGTCCAAGATGAATCCCGTCAAAGTTTCCGAAGCATAACGCAACATCACCTAGATTATGATCGACAATACTATCTAAATTTCTAAGTAGGATCATGTGGATCTCTTCTATGCTGCAATACACCTTTCAAGGCTTTGCTGGTTACCCTTGGAAGTTTATTATCTGAACCATTTTTAACATTCAAGTCTAGAGTACTAAGAATCCCGTTAAAATATTCTTTTAAGTCTGTATTTATGTTCGACTGATCAATACTTTCTTTGATTCCTGCCCTCGCTGTACCTTTTTCCACCTCAAATAGAATCGCTAATTCCTTATGACCATAAGTGCCACTTTTGAGTGATTTAATTGCGCTAGATAATTTCTCATCTCTAACCTCTAATCTCCAATCGAAGCCTCTGTAGATACTCAGAATCCCTAAACCGGTGACTGCGAACAAAATGAGAATGATCACGACATAATCAAATTTGTTTTTTTCAACCAAAACAACAGACGAGGCCTCACCGGCTGGAGGTGTATCTTTCTTTTCGGTGGGTTTTATTACATTGCTAGGTGGCTGCGATTCCGCACCAGCAATTCTTATCTCTGGGATTTCTTGGGTCCAGGTCTCATAGGACCTGGTATCTACATTGAAGTAGGATATTTTTATAAGCGATGGAGGTATCAGATCATTGGATTTTCCAAGAAATGTATAGGTGAATGTTTTAACAGCCGCCTCAGCCCCCACAAGGGCAAGGTCTGCCTTAACATCAAACTGCTCGAGCGATTTACTGGTAAAAAGGCTGACCGGGGTAAGCCCCTCAAGTTTTCCTGGTCCGTTAATCGACAATCTGGCTTCAAGGGGTTCGTTAACCAAAATATTTGGGCGACCTATAACGAAATCAAATTTATGAGTACCAACTAGTCCAGAGAAGTCCTTTGGCTTATTTAGTTCAGGCAAAGCTTTTACTTTGATTTTAATGGGTTCGCTAGCGATGTTCGTGGTGACCAGATCGCGGCCCGACATCCCAAAACCAAAGCCAAAAGCACCCAGATTTTCTTTTGAGTAGCTGACCGTCAATTCCATAGGGTCTACCGTAAATTCTCCAGGTTCTTCTGGATATAGCCTTGCAGAATAAAGAGTAGAGCGAACCAAAAGCTCTCCATTAACCGTTACACGCTGAGGATTTTCATTCTCTTGTAGGTAGCGTTTCATGAACATATCTAACTTGGGATACTTTTTTATGTCAGTTGATTGGATCCCTACCTTTCGGTACAAATAATATCGTAAAGTTATTCCCTCGTTAACGTAGACATCATCCTTAGAAACTTCTGCTGCTACAAAGACCAGCTTGGGGCCAGCAGGTCTTTCGAGAACTTGAAAACTAACATCATCCTTATTAATTATCTTATTACCCATTCGAACTCGTGTATTAGCAACTGTCGCCATGCCCGTTTTTTTGGCAACAGCGGTATATGAAATCAAGAGCTCTTTACTGACTGTTATTTTCCCTGCTTGATAAATCGTCCTCGTGGAAAGACCCTGAGACTGTTTGTCTAGGACTTCAAAGTTACGGGCATTGAAGTTAATCTCTGGATCCTCACGACCCTCAACATTGCATTTAAACAGAATCTGGAATACTTCGTTAACAGACGGGTTTCTTGGAATGATTTCGATGGAAACCTGTGCATGACTCACATAACTCAAAAAAGCGAATAGGAATAAAAAATATCTCATACTACCAATCCTTCTTGCGTGAATCGTGACTGCCCTGGGTAGAAGTGTCGAGTAACTTAATTTGAAGCTTCCGGTCATCTTGCTTTAGTTGCTCCAATAGAGGAGTTCCAGTTCCCTTTTTCTCACCCTCTTTGCTACTCTGCGACTGATTTTCCTTTTCCTCTTTCATCTCTCCATCTTGGGACTTTTTTTCTTGATCTGTCGGATTCTCCGTTTTCTGATCTTCTTCTTTTAGATTAAATGGGTTGTTGTTTTCATCCCCTGCCTGTCCTTGTCCAGAACTTCCTTTACCATCTTGCTCAGAGCTTTCTTCACCAGGCTTATTCTCATTTTTCTGATTTTTTTGTTCATCTTCTTTTTTTTGATCTTTTTGCTCTTTGTTTTTATCTTTATTTTTATTTTCTTCTTTCTCAGATTCAGACTGCTGAAATGCCCGCTTGATATTTTCACGAATTTTTGAGGTCAATTCTGGGTTTCCGCTTGAAATATTCTCAAGACTTTGAAATCTATCAATCGCTTCCTTGTGTTTTTTCTTTTCAAGCAGTGAGGTGGCCCAATTAAAATATGAGTCCTGAAAGGCTTTGATGTCTGAAGGCATGAGTTGCTCTGAATAGATCTCATTGGCCACATCAAACATTTTATATTTGACCAAATTATCAGCGAGATTAATCTTTTCTATCTTCGTGAGATCCCCATTTTTTAACTTCTCTAGTTTTCGGGACACTTCTTCAGGAATATCTTCCGCTTGTACATTCAGTGAAAGAACGAGTAAGGCTACTCCTAGCTGTGGGAACAATCTGAGGCTTAGACCAAAGATGATGAGAATCAAGCCAGGATAAGCAAATCTCTTAATACCAAGTGGACGAATGCTATTCTCTTCTTCAACGCTCACGCCTTCTGCTGAGCTGAAGAAAGAATAGATTTCATCGGAAGGGATTCCGGTGATGCTGGCCTCAAAGTATTTTCTGTTTTTCTTTGAGTCAACTGCGTTATCAAAGTACTTTCGATTCAATTTTGTTATAACCGTTTGTGCACGATCTTTTTTATAGCCATAAAACATCCCTCTAGCATCTTTAAGTGGAATGCTCCCGCCTTCTGGGGTCCCCACACCTAGGAATCCAATCTTGAGACTTTCGGGCACTTCAATATTTATGGCCTGCCCATGATCCTCACCATCGGTAATAACCAAGATATTTCCGCTTATGTTTTTATCTTTAGCATTAAACATTCTGGAAGCTTCTGCTATAGCCTTCTCGACCGAAGTTCCTGCGTTAAGATTGCGGATCTCTTTAATAGAATCAATCCTTGCGTCAATCAAATCACGGTCATTGGTAAAGGGAACAAGCTTTTTTGTTATATCTGCGAAGATGAGAATGCTTATCTGGTGGTTAGAAGCCCTTCTCGCAAAATGCTTAGCTAAAAGTGCCGCACGCTCAAGCCGATTAGGACGCACATCTTCTGCGAGCATCGAAGTAGAAGTATCAATCAGGATAATCGTTTTAGATTTCTTTACAGGTGTCTTAACTTTTATTTCTTTTTCCCGAGGATCCAACAGAATCAGAGATAAAAAAATTAATCCAAAGACAATGAGAAGACTAGAAACATAACTCGCAATAGTTCTCTTTAAAAACCAATGCGCTCTAATCCATTTGTAATACCGGGACTCAAACAATGCCGTGAATACAACAAAGGAGAGCACAATGATCGTTAGTGGAATAATATAGGCGAAATGCAGGAAGCTCATAGGGCCTCCTTGAGGATCAGCTTCTTGAGAAGCTCTGCAAGTAGCAATAACAGGAACCCACTTATAAAGTATTTATAATAGTGTTCTTTGTAGATTATCTGTTCGTTTAATTTAATTTCAGTCCGTTCAAGTTTATCGATGTCAGAGAAAACCTTTTCTAGGGCCTCCTCATCCGTTGCTGGATAGAACTTGCCACCCGTAAGATCCGATATCTTCTTAAGCGTCTCATAATCAATGGAGCCTCCGGGGATGAGCTGGTACTGTGTACCAAAAACACTTTTACCCATAGGTATTTTAGCATCCTCGGCACTACCTACGCCTATCGTATAGACTTTTATTCCATTTTCTTTTGCCTGCTCAGCAGACTGTAGTGGAGTTAGATTTCCTACATTATTTACACCGTCAGTCAAAAGTACAATCACTCGATTTTTAGTCTCCGACTCCATCAGTCTCGCAACCCCCAAACCAAGCCCATCACCAATATTTGTTCCGCTCCCGAGAAAGCCAATGTTGATATCAGAGATAACCTTATCAAGGAGTTCTGGGTCTGTTGAAAGTGGGAGGAGTGTAAATACCTTTTCACTAAAGATGATTAGGGCGATTCGATCCGTAATTCTTTTTTTGGCGAATTCTCTAATTTGTCTTTTTGTTGCTTCGAGTCTGTTGGGTAATAAGTCTTCTGCTAGCATTGATCGCGAAACGTCAACGACGAGAGCGATATCAATAACCTCCCGATTACTTTCCCCTTGCCCTAGTGGCTCACGAGGCTGGGTAAGTGAATAGCAAAGGAGTGCCCAACCAATGAGACCGGAGAAAAACAATGCGAGCTTTAAAAGAAAAAACCACTTCCCAAGTCGCCTGTCCACCCCAGCGACAGTCAGTTTATCACGATTAAAAAACCCCCAAAATCCGATGCTCCACAGAAGAGCACTGGCCAATCCAAGGAAGAATAGATCAGACACATTATGCTCCAAATCGCTTCTCCCTAACCTTTAAAATCAAAGCTTCTTTGGCTTTTCTCACATCTTCATCTAACTCATCTGGTGGAACTAGTTTAAATTGGGCTGGAGAAAGAGTGGCAAAAAAATCATCCAATTCTTTCTCAAACCCTTCAAGATCAATTCTGGCAACCTCTCTCTGAAGCCAAATTTCAGAACAAGAACTTAGATTAGTAGCAGATTCAAGTCTACGTACCCATTCTTTCATTTTTTTTGTTTTTTCATTTTTCTTTTTTAGGTACCCGAGCTTATTTTTGAGAACAAAAGCCAATATGCCCAGCAAAACCGCGCCCACAAAAAGAAAGACCCATTTCTTGTAATCGTAATCCTCAAGGAGGGGAATATCGTTGTAAACTAACTCTTTCTTCTCAGCCTTCGTTGCCATGAAGCTAAAGCCCTTGAGCTCGACGGTGCTAATACCCTCAATACCAGCAACAGGTATAGACTCGTTATCTGAAAACTTGCTAGCCAAAACGATCTTTGCAATCTTTTCTCCGCTCCGCTCATAGGCATCCATTAGGTAAAACTTCTCTGTCTCCATTTTCTCAATGAGCACCTTTAGATCTATCTTTGATGAGTACTCGCCTCCACTGACAACTCGTATTTCGATAACGTCACCCACCTCAACTCTTGTCGAATTAACTGGTGACAATACAATCTGACAGAGCCCAGAGGTTGCATATAGGATCAGCGCTAGACTGAAAAGCCACCTCACTTCAGCCTCCTCAAAAACAACTCCAGATATTTTTCTGAGGTTGCAAGCGTTGGAAGGGACACCAAATTGCCTTGATTCAGGCTCAGACCAGTTCCCTTAATTTTTCCTGAATTGATTGAAAACCGAAGTGGGGCCAAATCGATGGGAGAGACAATTCTCAACGGGTGGAAGTACCTATTCTTTGAGGCAGTGTTCACAAAGCTTTCCTGGAGATTAAAATCACTAAGAAGTATTAGGTCCCGGCGCTTGGAAACAATTTTCTTGATTTCAGTTTCAAGAAGTTCAGTGCTATTACTCTTCAAGTCCCGCTGGATTAATAAATTTACTCCACCATGCTGGTCATAGACTTCTAGTTTCTCGAGCTGTTTGACCAGAGATACGATACCCATTTTGCCCTTCAAGGGGGGGAGCGTGATACTTTGGTTATTAATCAGTAGAATCAATGTGAGTTGATCATTCGTCTTCTGGGTAAGTAGATAGAGAAGTGCACAAATCTCAAGAGAAGCCTGAAGCTTGGTTGTCTTGTTCGAGCCATAGAACATTGTGGGGCTAATGTCTAACAAGACGTAGATAAGAGAGTTTCTCTCTTCCTCGAATGTCTTAAGATGGATATTCGAATTTCTGGCTGATACCTTCCAATCGATAAAGCGTACATCATCCCCATGTGAATAAATCTGGTGATCCCTAAACTGCAGGCCAGAGCCTCTAATCTTTGACTTAAACAAACCTGCACTAACGCTGGATGAGCGTTTAAAAATGACTCCTTGGAATGATTTTACAACCCTTTCGATTTCGTTAATGTTCATTACATCGCCGATATAGCAATTTCTTTAACCACTGAATTCATGTTTATCTTATCAAGTGCTGCCTCATAGCTCGGGATTACGCGGTGACCAAGTACGGATGAAACAACACTTAGCACATGATCTGGCGTCACAAAATTTTTATTATCGATGAAGGCTTTAAACTTTGCCAATTTGTAGATCCAAATTGTGGCGCGAGGGGAAGCCCCAGCTAGGATCAGACCTTCTCGCTTTTTCTCGAACCATCTGTTTCCGGGGCGGGTTGAATGAACAATCCTGACTATCAAGTCCTTTATTTTTTCATCCACGTAGACTTTTTCAACTTCCTGTTTAATCACGAGAAGTTCTGCTTGATTAAGGAGAGGTTGAAGTCGCGTAGTGTTTACCTTGAAATCCAGAATCTCTTTTTCAGATTCAAAACTAGGATAACCCACACTTACTTTAATCATAAATCTATCGAGCTGGGCTTCCGGAAGGGTGAACGTACCTTCTTGCTCAATGGGGTTCTGTGTGGCTAAGACGACGAAAGGGGTGGGTAATTTATGGGTCTTGTCGCCGATCGTAACCTGCTTCTCGGCCATAGCCTCGAGAAGGGCGGACTGAACCTTTGCCGGTGAACGATTAATCTCATCGGCAAGAATAATCTGTGAAAAGATTGGTCCGAACTTCGTGGTGAATTCCTGGGTAACTTGATTGAATACTAATGTTCCGATGAGGTCTGAAGGCAAGAGGTCGGGCGTGAATTGAATCCTATTAAACTTCAAATCGCAAAGTTGACTCATGACCGAAACACTCATGGTCTTACCAAGCCCAGGCAACCCCTCGATTAACACATGCCCCTCACACACCAGAGCTGCCAAAATAGATTCCAGCAGTTCATCTTGACCATATATCAGTTTCTTGGCTTCAGTAATTGTCCCCTGAATCTTTTCAAGATAAATACTCATCTTTTACTCCATGTGTACAGTGATTGATTTTATATAATTCGAACGGGACCCGATATGACTTATGGGGTGATCCCATGCTTGCTGCCCACGATCTAGTATCCGAATTTTTCGTTTCTCTGATCTAGCAGCAAGATCAATTGTTTCAAGAAACTCTTCTTCGGAAACATAGTGCGTGCAAGAGGCGAAACAGACAATGGCGCCTGGGCTTGAGATCTTCATGATCTTCTTATGAAGTTTGATGTATCCATCAACGGCTGATTTCTTTTCAGATTTCGATTTGGCGAATGCCGGAGGATCAGAAACGATAACATCATACTTAAGCTTATTTTTTATCGCATCGTTTAACCACTCAAAGACATCTTGTCGATAAAAGGATAGTCCCTCAATCTTATTAAGCTTAGCACTATCGAGAATAGTATCCTGCATGTCAGCCTGATCGACGAGTGTAACTTCAGTACATCCGGCTCTGCTTATATGAAATCCCCAAGCTCCTTGGTAACAAAAGAGGTCTAGGCCTTTACTAAATTCTTTAGACAGGCCTTGCAGAATTGTCTCTAGTCTTTTTCGATTCTCTCGATGGTCAAAGTACCACCCATTCTTCTGGAGCTTTGATACTTTTATTTGATAGATGAAATCATTCTCTATGACTTTGATCAAATCTAAATCAATGCTCTCTCGATACATGGGCAGCATCTCTTGAGTACGTTGTTTTGAGCCATCTACAATATATGTATTGATCTTTACGATTTCAGCTATCGTTTCTCTTATTAATTCTCTGTGCTTGTCCATTCCTGCAGAATTTATTTGTACCAAACAGGCATTCTCATAAAGATCGGCAACAAGGCCAGGGAGCCCATCGGCTTCACCAAAGACGATACGCGACGATTTCTCATAGCCCTTGAAGTTAAATCGGTATGTGACTGAGTCTTTGATTTTTTTTACAATGTAATCTTCGACGATCGATTGCTTTGGCATTTTTTCAACATGACAAAGGATCTGAGCTGTTGGGTAGCTTTCTGACACAAGTGGATTGATAAATCCCAGATAGATCTTTTTTTGATTAGTATCTTTAAAAAAGATCCACTCACCAGGGAAATACGATTTTATAGATTCCGAAATTTCAGACTTATACACAGAAACAGGGAACTGGCTTATTCGACTTGATACTTTGTCATCTAAATCTAGTGATCTCATATGACTAATTCGCACCATTTGATAAGAACCATTTCAATGCTTCGCCCACATTCACTTTATAGTTACGGTAGTTGACTTCGTCCTCCACACTATTTTCCTGAGGCTTGGAGCCAGGTATCGTTATTATTTGTTTTGTGAGGGTTTTGGATTTTGTTGGCAATCCAATGGTGGAGATTACTTGCCAATCAACAATGCTCTCAATTGTTACACTCTGTGGCCCGTCAACTGACTTCACGATCGATTTCTTATTTACTAGTCTTGGTTCCGACCATGGCATTTTCTCCCATTCAAAACTTGTCGTCATGGTACCGATTGTTTTTTTACCATTTAGCGTTGAAAGTAATCCGGTTGAGCCAAACGTTAGCCTGTACTCTGGAATTACATTTAGCGCTTTCTCATCTTTCGCAATAACCGAAGCTGGATCTTTTGGATCGAGAGAAAACTTATAGCCAACAAACTTTTTTTCTAAACTTAGTGGGATGATAGACTCAAATCTCGATAGCATCGCTTGTTTGAGCTGCTGCTTTATTTCGTTGAATCCCTCAGGCATTCCAAGGATTTCAACAGCAACTCTTTCAGGCGTTGCTGTCCAATAGAAGCGAAATCTAAGATCGCGAATGTTTCCAAATATCATCTGTTCATTTAGCTGTTTGGTTAGACTTGGGCTTTCCATATCTACAACGAGATCTGTGAGCCCTTTATACTTTGGACTATAAATCTTATCCTCATGATTTCTCATAATCGTAGCAACATCTTGTGCGCCTACGGCCAGAGAGAGAAAAATCATTGCTAGAAACACTATTTTTTTATTCATGTTTGATCCCACTTACGACAATATTGATTCTTTTTTCTTTCTTGAATATTACCATCCCAGGGCTTCCACTTACACTTTTAAGATACTTTACGTGAGTGTAAACAATCTCAATCACACCAGAGTCCTTACCTGACTGATTAAGTATGTATTGGCCCGCTTTTTGAAGCATTTCAATATTAAATAATACACCGGTTTTTAGTTTGATTATAGCGTGCGCACTTTTTCCATTTGCTGCATGCACCCAAACATCATCGGGACTAGACCACTGCTTACGCATTCGATCATTCCCTTCAGCACTTGACCCAACTCCAATTGAATACCCATCACATGGATAGATTTTATATTGATCTTCCGTTGTGATACTTTGAGTTTTGATCTCGAGATTAGCCCATACTGGAGATATCGTTTTGAGGTTGTTAATGACTATTTTTTGAACATCAAAGTTCTCTTCTGCCTGGAGCCGCAGCCCTTGCATCTTTTCAGCTTCTCGCAATGCCTTCATCTTTTGATAGAGAAAGTCTTTTTTTTGGAAAGGTGACATGGATCGATTCAATTTTATTTTCAAGCTTTGAAACCGCACCTCTTGCTTTTCGGAAAGCTCAGCGACTTCTATTTCATCAAGCCATTGCTTCAGTTCCTTCCACTGAGACAATTTATCAAGATCTTGCTTGATCTTGGTTATCTTGAGCATTCTTTTTTTAGTCTTTTTTGAGGCTTCACTATCGCTTCCGGATTGCTTTTCTTCATCTCGCAAAAGGTCATCACCACTTATTTGACGAACCTCTTGGTGGAGTCCTATTGGCCGGCGTCCAACTTCATTCAAAACCTTAAACCCGCCCTCATCGCCAACGTTTCGGGACCAGGATTTAAAGGCAACCTTTCCTTGAATTTCATGAAAAAAGTACGACATCCTTCCGATCCAAGCGAAATAGACTTTTTCTTGTGCGCCACCCTTTTGAATGATTAACGCTACACTTCTGTCCTCTGGATCAATTTCAATTTCAAGCAATAGAGATCCGGAAACATATTTTCTTAACCACTCAAGCCACTTATCTCTTTTTCTAAGCTCACTTTTAGGATTTGCCGAGGACGAAAAAACCCCCTCGTGGCCTCCCCCGCGTCCCAAAAGGATAAAGATTGATTTTCCTCGCACCCGCACTTGGAACGAAACATAGTAGGAGGTTGAATATATTTTTTGAACATGTCCCAAAGACTCTAGTTCATGATTTATAGCTTTTGAGTAATGTAATATTTCAGAGTATCGTGATATCATAAAATTCCATGGAAACCATTTCTACAACTTACTTAAACTTTACCGAATGGTCTCACATCACAGAGTCGATTGCTGAATTCTTTTTCTTTGATTTAAACAAAGAACTTACTACAAATCATAGCGCTACAGTGCTTGATTATAATCAAATTCAACAAAGCTTTGATCAGCTACAATTTTTCCAAGAGTATCTTCTTGATGAATACAGTCAGACATTCTCCCAACTCCTTCTTCCTTTAGACCCCCAAGTAAGTTTACCAGAGCTTACCCGTCACATTAGCAAAAATGGTTTTGTTGGAATTAAGGAACAGAACACTGTTGTGCTAGCAGTAGAAAGTGCTTACAAGATATCGAGATCCAGCTCTAGGCATGAACTTAACCCCCTCACACGGATCATTGACCTTCCCACAAACGCACAGCTCACAAATTTTATTAGAGATTTTCGCTTTCTCATCTCACGCGATGGACACCTCGACTATAACAAACATCCCGAGCTTCAAAAACTCTACATTAGTCTTCATGATCTTGAAGGCAGGATTCGAAAAAATCTAGGTGAACTCATTCGCTCCGAAGACTGGAAAAATATTTTGCAATATGATGGCTTTGATCTAATTGATGAGAGGTACGTGCTTCCCGTGCGGACAGACTCTTTTAAGTCCACGTTGGGATTTATTATCTCTAGGTCAGAAAGTGGCCACACACTTTTTGTAGAGCCCCATGTGATGCGTGAGCATTCATTAAAAAGACTTGAGATTGTTTCACTAATTAAGGATATAACGTTTCAGATTGAATCTAATTTCTTTAAGAGATTATTTGAAAACATCACAACTATCAGTTTAGCAACAGACAGTCTTATTGAGTTTGATTATTGCCTTGGCCGTTCTCGCTTTTGCATGGCCAAGGGACTCTCAAGACCCCTGAAGCGCGCGCGGCCTGGTTTTGTTTTCCATGATCTCTTTCATCCTCTCATCCCCAAACCAGTTAAAAATGACATCTATCTTGATTCTGCGCAAACAGCCCTGGTCATCTCTGGTCCCAATACCGGTGGAAAAACGGCTATCATAAAAGCTATTGCGATTAGTTATAAATTTTATCTTTCCGGGTTATTTGTTCCTGCATTACATGCCGAGCTTTTTCATTACGACGTAGTCTTCTTTTCCGCTAACGACCTACAAGACATTGAGAAGGGGCTCAGCTCATTTTCAGGTGAAGTAACGTTCTATCTACAGCTTTCAGAAAACCTTAAATCAAATAATCTCATCCTTATTGATGAAATTTTTAATTCAACCTCTTCAGATGAAGCATCCGTTTTAACACTTTCGATGATCGATAACTTTAACCTTAGAAAGAATACACATTTCGTCATATCTACCCACCATCAGCTCTTGAAAAACCTGGCCAGTGAAAGGCCCACCATAATCTCTGGCTCGATGGGATATGATGTTGATAAAATGAAACCGAGTTATCGCTTTTATCAAGGTGTACCTGGCCAATCCATGGCAATAGATATCTTTGAGAAGCTAGCACAAAATAATCCCTACGGTACGTTAATCGGAAATGAGGCACGTCACCTCCTAGATAAAAAGCAAGTTAATTATGAAAAGCTGGTTTCACAGGTAGCTCTTAAAAACAGAGAACTAGACGAACTCATCACCGCAAACCGATCTAAGGAGAAGGAACTCTTAGATCGAGAAAAATCGCTCGAAGGCATCATGCGCATTAAGCTTAGCGATGAGATAAGTAGAGCAAAAGAGCATTTTAACAAAATACATAAACAAGCTTTAGAGACAATTGAGTCTATCAAAACAGGACATATTACTAAGGTAAAAAAAGTTGATGATATCTTTTCTGGTCTTAGTAAGGATTTAAATCTTGAAAATGAAAGCGATGCTATAGCTTCAGGAGAACAGTTTGAAAACACACTCGCTATTCATCAACTACGTCCGGGCAACATCTATTTTAATGTCTTCCTTAAGAAGGAGGTTCAATTACAGTCGATAGATTGGCGACGCAAGCAAGCGATTGTTACTAAGGGTGCCCTCACTGTAAATGTGCCCTTAAATTCATTTCAAAAAGGTGTCACCACAGTAAATTCTTTCCAGCAAATCCGAATCAGTGTTTCACGAAACGCAGAAAGACCATTTATCCTAGATTGCCGTGGAATGCGACTCGAAGAGTTTCAGCATCAAGTAGAAAAGGGACTTGCCGATCTTTTAGCGGGCGATTCAAAAAAGTTGAACATCATTCATGGCCACGGTGATGGTGTCCTTAAATCATGGCTTCGATCCAAAATCTCTAAGAGTAAAGATTTTAGATGGAGCGTCCCTGAAAATGGAAACGACGGGGAAACCGAGATCGAACTCAAAGATTAATCGATTAGCTTCCCTATACGCCAAGGGCGAAAGGCAAAGTTCTCTTGCTCATCACCACCCCAAGGCCAAGGAAAAGAGAGTGAGAACCAAATCAGGAATGCCTTACCTTTGATGTGTCCGAAGGGAACAAATCCCCACGATCTTGAGTCCGCCGAAAAATCTCTATTATCGCCCATCACAAAGTAGTGATTCTGTGGAACTGTGATTTTATAAAAATTGGCATTAAAAATATTGTCTTGGTCTACTTGTGCGACGTGTGTGTGATTGCCTGTTTTGGTTTCAAAGAATTTGAAATTATATCGCTTATATTTTTCATCCATGTCAGAGAGAATTTTAGTCCCTTCGATTTCTTTCATTTCAATTGGCTGTCCGTTAACGTAAACAACCTTTTCAATGATTTCAATCGTATCACCAGGAAGTCCGACTACGCGCTTGATGTAGTTAAGCGAGACTTCTTGAGGGTATTTAAAAACCACTACATCGCCTCTTTCGGGTTTACCAGGACCAGTAATATAGGTCGGATCTGAGAACCAGTCGCTAAAAGGGACTTTGAATCCATAGCTAAATTTATTAACCAGAATGAAGTCACCAATGAGGAGGGTAGGAATCATTGAACCTGAAGGTATTTTAAATGGCTCAAATAGAACTGATCTAAATATGAGGACGGATAGGATGATGAAGGTAAAAGACTTTGCCTCCTTCTTGAACTTCTCCATCTTACTAGGCTTATTTTGAATTGGTGTGTCACTTACTTCAGCAACGACGCCTTCTGTTTGTTTATCTTGTTCCATTTCAAATCCCTTTTAAACTCATCTGGCCCAGATGTAATCCAATATCTCACGCGTTAGCTGCGAGGATTTCACGTACCATTTTTTCTTATTCACAACCATGACGCACAATGAGTAGCCACGGCCCTCATCGTTTTTGGAGTATGCGACGAACCAGTCTCTTTTTCCAAATGGTTCTCCACCGGTAATTGATCCTGTTTTGCCGCCGATCTCAAGATCTTTTAGCTTCTTTGATGAACGTTTAAAGGCTCTTCTTGCTGTGCCTTCTTTAACCGTTGCAATCATCATTTTTTTAAGGTCATCCGCCGTAGCTGGTGCAATCACCATTTCTTGGTCGGTAGCTGACTCCCAGACGACTTGACCTTTCTCGTCAGCGAGCTGCTTGATTAGTACTGGCTTCTTCATGATGCCTTTGTTGGCAACAATACTTGCGATGGCGGCACCGTGTACCGGGCTCATCATTGTGGACACATTCAACCCCGAAGCAAGCTCGGCTAAATTGTACTGATCCGATGCAAGTGGAAACACAGATGGCTTTGCTTGCACAAAATTTACTAAATCTCTGTTGAACCCGAATTTCTCTGCCATACTTTTCAAGCCAGACGGCGACAGATTATCAAGAGCTGCTTTTCCAAAAATAACATTATTCGACTTCGCAAACGCCTTCTCAAAATCTGACTTTCGCGACCATCTCCCTCCCTCCTGCTTGAGCTGATACTTGTAGAGTGTCGTCGATCGTCCGCTGAACTGAAATTGAGTTGTGTTTCCGACATGGGTGTTTTCTAAGAGGTCTGCAGCTGTCACGATCTTGAAGATACTTGCAGCAGGATGCGAGGGAGTGAAGGAAGTAAGGCGGGTGGGTTTTGAATCAAACCGCCCCATATCCAGTGCTGCTAATATTTGGCCATTCGAATTGTCCACAACAACCACCGATGTGTAGTCAGACCTGTACTTTCTTAGGAGTTTGAGAATCGCTTCCTCAAGTTCATAGTCGATAGTATAAATCGGTTTAAATTTTTTCTCCGCAATCGTTAAAGAATCTGGGAATGTTCCCGTCTCATGAAACGACTTTAGAAAACTCTGCTTGATTTGGTTAGCTTCGATTGAATTGTCGGCAAAGCCAAAACGAAAAATTGTGATTCCTACTATCACAATAGACGACAATAAAATTCTACTTTTGGTCAGCTTTAACATTCATTTATTATCCAATAAATGACTTAGCAATGACAAAAAATTCTTTAGAAATCGACCTTGTTGATTTGGGCTTGAGATAATTCATTTCTTTGAAGAGTTTTTTATTCGCTTTTAGAAAGACTTGTGCATCATGGCTATCGAAAACCTTGATCACGAAATGACCGTTGGGCTTCAGTAGAATGGGCAGTAGCTTAAACACAGATTCGATTAAGTCTAGACTTCTCGCCTGGTCAACAGTCTTGATTCCAGTCGTTTTGGGGGCCATATCAGATAAAACAACATCAAAGAGATGGTCGTGGCCCAGGTCTTGGGGGCCTTTTAAATTAAAAATATCCATCTCAAAAGTTTTTAGATTTGGAAGCTGGAGTTTTTTATTAACGGGCTGAATATCAATCGCGAATACCTTACCATCTGGCCCCACTTTTGGAGCTGTATACTGACTCCATGAACCGGGAAAGTACCCAAGGTCTATAACGTTATCACCTGGTTTGAGGATTTTGTATTTTTGATCGATCTCTTCTAGCTTATAAATAGAACGAGCAAGGTAGTTCTCGCTTTTAGCCTTGTGATAGTAGTGATCTTTTACTTTAAACATATATTCAAAGTGCCAGCTTAGGATTGCTCTGGCAAGGAAGGGATACCCAACCATGAAAAAACAAGACCTGGCTACGGAGATATACCGCAGACTTGAGATCCTGTATCCGGATGCACACTGTGAATTGGACCACGAAAATGCATTTCAACTTCTGATTGCAACGATTCTCTCGGCACAATGCACTGACGTCAGAGTCAACATGGTTACCCCTACACTTTTTAAGAAGTACCCAACCCCCAAGCACTTGGCAAAAGCAAAACCAGAAGATGTTGAGAAGATTATCCACTCCACGGGGTTTTACAAAAACAAAGCAAAAAACATCATCCTATGCAGCCAAGAACTTGTAGCCACTTTTAATTCTGAAATCCCTCAAACGATTGAAGAGCTTTCAAGCCTAGCTGGGGTAGGTCGAAAAACCGCAAACGTCGTAATCTCCAACTGCTTTGGCATCAACTATGGAGTTGTAGTTGATACTCATGTGAAAAGAATCTCCTCACTACTCAAGATCACAAAGAATGAATCACCTGAAAAGATTGAACAAGACTTGATGAAGCTCTTTCCGAATGAAAAATGGGGCATGCTCAGTCATTTATTCATTTTTCATGGAAGGAAAACTTGTATTGCCAGACGTCCGCAATGCGACCTCTGCTCACTTTTAGATCTCTGTCCTAGCGGGAAGAAAAATAATGGTTAATCTCACTGACGACAGCAGGCCTGCCCCAAACCAAGGGCGGTTCATAACGCTTTTCATCCAATTCTTTAACCAGTCTTCCGTTTGCATAGAACACATGGCCTCGCTGCCACCCCAAAAGTGTCCCAGCGGCAATATCCCAAATACTCTTTGGCTTTAAGCTCACGACAAAATCGCAGCCCCCAGAGGCTAGCAGCCCCAGCTTAAAGGCAATACTTCCCTTGGCCACGAGAAGATGCTTAAAGTCTTTTAAGTCTCTCATGCTATTAATCTCTGATCTTGAGACCAACCCCAAGTAAGGCACATCTTGGGTTTTGGGATTCCATGAAGGCTTATCAAAAGAAGTTAACCGGAAACCGGTAAAGGGGTTATAGATTAATGCCTCACCTTCGCTTGAATTTTTCATCCACGCGATACTCACGACACACTCTCCGTTCATCTTCACCAGTTCTTTGGTGCCATCTATGGGGTCGAGAACAATGGCCGGAAACTGGAGTCCCCCGTGCTCTTCCTCTGAGTAAAAGCTAGCTGTGCAGACGGGGTGATTTTTACAAAAATTCGAGATCTGTGTGTCGATGTGGGTGACCGGGGAATTATCTGACTTAAGAGAGATCTTTAGGTCATCTAGACTTAGCGACTGTGAAATGAAGTGTTTTAAATCGATCAAAAACTGCTCGATCTGTGGAGAAGTGACCATACTATTTTTTATTATCCCCATACTATCAACAGTTTTCCACACCTGGCCCAGCGCACAAATAAACTTTATTTTAACAAAAGATTTCCCCACATTAATAAGAAATCAAAAGCTTAAATAAATTCTAACGATAAAAATAGCTGTTAGAACCTGTTAAAAGAATCTTGACAGCTCTAGTTATCCCCAAGATTAGCTATCTATTCCTGAGTAGCAAGCATTTCTACCCAACCATCTTGAGCAACAGATAAGGCGAATATACCTGTCTCATCTTGGTCAGATTCTTGAGCAATACTTGTCACAAGCTTAACACCATCAGCATCTACGTAAACGTAGGGTTGATCATGGTTAGAATTTTGTGGGGATTGCAGAGAACGAAATGATGACAAGAACTGATTGACGACACTAGCGGTAAGGGGGGCTTTAAACAACAGGTCCTCCTTGAGCCGAAAGGGATAATCCATTTATCCCAGTCATACTTTATTCTACATCAGATAATAAATTCCATGCAAGAGACAAAGTGGCACCATTCAAGGAGCGACTATTTCAGTCTGGGCGGGTGTGGTTTTAAAGAAGTTAGCTGTTCTTCTGACCCTGCCTTCAAAGTGTGAATCAAGTAAGCACACGAGCACATACACCAAGAAAATGAAGTTTCTCTTAGAGCGCAGTCGAGAAATGGACTGAAAAATCCACTCTAGGGGCAAGAGTGCGGCGAAGGATAAAAGCCAGAGGAGACCAAAACCCCTCAGTAAATTTTTATCGAAGATGACACCTGTAATAATTATAATCACCAATGCTCCAATCAAGTGCGCCAGACGTGTTTTATCTAGGGTGAACGTTGCTACCCTTGACCATTTCTTGGGAATAAAGAGAAAGATCATTAATCCGAAACCGATAACGGATAAGGAGAAGAATGATTTTCTCTTAATCAAACTAAGAAGAAAATAATAGAGGCCTTCTAGGTTCCACGAATCCCCATAGAGAGCGATGTCGAGGTGATAAAAAAATACGAAGAGTGAGCACA
>JAJTIF010000332.1 GCA_021299675.1 Pseudomonadota bacterium
CCTAGACGTTGGTGCGGCAACTTCAGAAACCACAGGTCCAGATTCTTCTTCCTGCTCTTCCTCACTCACTGGCTCAACCTTAGCCCCCCTTGCCTTCATCATAGACTGAAGGGTTGGAAGCAGCTGGGCATTTTGAGATGCCATGGTACTCATCTCGCGTCTCAACTGTGTGACAGCCTCACGTAATTCTCGATTCTCTAGGCTCTGCGAATCAACTCTTCGCAGAAGTTCACTTTCCTGACGAACGAGAGCCTCTTCCCGTCTCACCGTCGCACCGGCAACAGTGTTGGCCACTTCAATCTGCTGAGGCATTTGAACCTGTGGTTGAAAGGTATTTGTAAAATTACTGGTCATCCCTCTCATCTGCGGAGCTGGTTGTATAAAAGAGTTTGGTGTCCCAGACATCGAAGCAAAAGTTGTGGCTGCTGTTGTTGATACCATCTCATTCGTTTGATACGTACCATCAGCTGACTTACCCAGCGTCACATCATTTAAAGACCCAGCCCCATTGGTATTTGTTTGGCCAGGATTGCTCGAGCCTTGCGTGCTCAAATCTTGTGTAAGTTTCTCTGTCGTCTGATTTGAAGGTGTATTCGCAGATCGAGTGCCCGTCACGACAATTTGGTTGTCAGTCATCCCATCATAAGTAGGGAATTGAAAACTAGAAAGACTGCCTGATCCATTTGATCCATAATAATTTGTATTTCCGTTAAACCCATTGCCAAATGAACCAAAAATATTTCCAACAGAACTCCTTCCAGCCAAATTCCAAATTAAAGAATTTGGATAGATAGATCCATCGCTAGTCGAACCCAAGCAATCCGGCAAACCTACCACCCTTATTGTGTAGGATTTGCTCATATCATTACATACTCCCAAACTACTGATACTGATCTGAGTCTGATTGACTCCTCCTGACTGAGGAAACAACGAAAGTGCATCAGGTGGCGCGGCCCCGCAAATATCGTTTGCGATCTGAGAGAAGACGTCGACGGGGGTTTCAAATCCGGCAACCGATTGCTGACTCAATGGAATCGCGGCAACGGAGCGATCCGCCGCCGTCATAGACAGCGCCTTAGGGGTTGTGTTCGAGAGATGGGCTTCTGAGTCTCTCAAAAGAGAACAGCTAACGCCCAGATTTAGGTAGAGACCGGGCCTCACTCTAGCTTCTGCATTATCATTAATGAGTGTAGCGAGCTCCGTACGTATCTCTTCTCCTGTGTAATTTTCTGCCAAGTTGTCTGCTGTGCTACACAGAGCGAGTCTTAGATCGCGGTCGATCGCCGCACACGCAATCTGTCGATCTTCTTTGGCTGCATCCCAGATTTTTACCTTGTTTCTTTCGAAAAACTGATCCACCGAATCTACGCCATTAAGTCTGACCATCCCCATATCTTTGAAGGCTAAAACGCCTACTTTGCTCGCCATCATGGTTCTAAAAAATGGTGACATTGACATGTGACTGATCAGCGTAGCGCGGGCATCTTCGAAACTCACATTCCTGATCTTTGAAGTATATGTTTCGGCCATGGCCCTTACAAAACAGTTGGTATCGTGGTTTTGACAGTTCTGTATTTTTTGCTCGGCTACACTGTCGATCCATAGACTTGTAACGATGTCTCCACTCCCAACTTGAGCGAGGCGGGCCCTTTGAAAGTCGTCAAAATCATAATCCCCATCACAGGTTGATGATTTACGATTGAACATGGCATCTTTTGACTTAGATAAAATATCTTGGATAGATGCCTGAGCAGATCCGCCTTGAGCATTTGGATATCCAGACTTAATTTTTTCAAGAATTTTCGAAGAAAGTCTGCATGACCGTGGCAGACTACTTAACGAGGGCAGTGTCTCACAGCTTTCTTTCTGAACATCTGAAGCAAAGCGAGCCATGAAATCGTTTCGCTCAGCGAACTTCAAGTAATTTGAAATGGCTTCATTAGCTTTTCGCGCAGCAAGTTCAACGACCCTTTGTTCTTTTAAAGATGCAAGTGCCTGATCGTAGCTCCCAGCACTCTCAACCGACATCAGGGTTCTAGCTGCTTCATATTTTGATTCCATACACTTGTCACAGCCTTTTTGGGCGGAAAGTCCTAAGAATCCTGTTCTACTTGTTGTGTATTCCGTACTAAAAAGACTAGCTAGAGTTGAGATGCTGGTATTCTCCATGGCCGTGTTGGCAAAATTATCACAGTTATATGTCTGAGGAGAATTCGCGCAATTAAGGCCACTGCCCTCTTCAAGACGAGCCCGCCGACGAGCCATGTTGGCTTTAATACCATTGAGAACACTAACCTGCGCCACCATGAGGCCACCTCTGACCTGATTGGGATCAAGATTTTTTACAGGACTCGCGCTGATTACATTATTCACCCGATCAACACAGGCTTGCTTCTTTTGGTCAGCTGAAAGTTCACTCATGTCTGCTTGGATCTGCTGCTGATGATCTTCTTTTATCACGCAATCGATCTGACATTTTTGCTGGGGTGTGGATCCGTTGCCCGGACAAGCCGAGAAGTTTCCAGAGAGATAGTCGCAGTAATTTTGGATTTTGGTCGCATTAGCCGCAGCGTTCGCAGGATTAACAAAAGGGCATACTGCTGACGCAAATGCAGATCTTACATTCATTGTATGTAAGGGCATTTGTATCGAGTCTGAAAAACCATAGTCCTGAAACTGTACCCGGTTAACGTTACTAGCAGAATTAGCCCCACCCCTTGCTGCTCTTCGCAATAGGTCCGGAGTAACAACGACCTCATCGGGATCTGGCTGTATAACGAGATCAAAATTTGTAAGGGAGGTATCTCGTATTTGCCCAACCTCTGCCATAAGGCTTGCAGATAGGGTGGCCAGCAAAAGCAGAAACATAAATTTCATAAAAAATCCTAAGAGTTAAACCCAGCTTCTTATCGGTTGTGTCTCTATAATGATAAAGTTTCTCAGGTAATGGCCTTGAAACTATTGAATAATCCTCCTAAGTATTCGAATACTTTAGAGTTTAATGACATTGATATGCCTCAAATTACTGGCGATTTTGGGCTATTTAACAAAGAAATTGAGCTGATAGCGCAAAAGAAGAAATCCCAGGGAACCTAGAATGGCCACCCACCATGGGATCTGGGAATCGGCTACAGCGGCAAAGGCACCTAAAAAAAGTGCGGCAGGAAAAATTGAAACGACTTTTTGAACTCGGGGATAGTTAACAAAAGGTTTTTGGAAAATCTGATGAAAAAAGTGAATGAAGCGCAAAGAACTAAAGCGGTACTTTTTAGTAGAAACTTGCTCTTTAGTCCAACCGTTAAGGATCGCCCAGTTCCACACAAAACCTAAGCAAAAAATAAAAGTCCACCCCCATGATCCGATCGCATACTGTAGGCCAATGATCATTAAAGATAGTGCCGCGAGCTCCACCAACTCTAAGGGCGAAGGAAGATGCTTTTTCATTCTAAGAAACCCTCCTTATGCAGAAAAGTGAGGTCAGCAATTCTTAAATGATCTGGGGCATTGATGACAAAGTCAAAGACGTAGAGAAAATCATCCAGTTTCAGCATCCGACTGCGCGAAAAGTCTTTCGGAAGGTTATCCCACAGCGGAGTATCAATCGCACCGGAATAGAGGGGCGTGAACTTCACCCCCATATCCTTCCACTCTTTCTGCACACTCTCCAAAAGACCCTTCAGCCCAAACTTGGAGGCGTTATAGGCGCTCATGCTGGGGTAGGCGTATTTCGCAGCAGAGGACAGAACAGAGATGATATGAGTGTGATTTTTGATCAAGAAAGGCTCGAGTCCCTTGAGCATGTGAAAGGCGCCGAGAGTATTAGTGGCTAAGTGCTGAGCGAAAAACTCACTCTCCGATTCGGCCAGAGAGTTCATTTCACAAATGCCGGCATTCTGAATAAAGACATCAATTTTTTTTGTGAGACCCTTAAGCGTTTCATAGAACTCAACCACTGACTCTTCGTCAGCCACATCAAGTTCGAGGTCGTAAAAGTTTTCATGCTCGATTTCAGTGCCAGAGCGAGAACCGCCGGCAACAGAGAACCCTAATTCTAACAGATGGACAGTCATCGCCATTCCCAATCCAGAGGAAGAGCCGGTGACAACTGCCCACTTCATTATTTTGCAATTCCTACAGCACGAGTTTCACGGATCACAGCAACCTTAATTGTTCCAGGATAACTCATCTCCTGCTCAATCTTCTTGGCAATATCGCGCGAGAGCACAATTGTTTGCTCGTCAGAGAGTCTCTCATTATCTACGAGGACGCGAATTTCACGGCCTGCTGAGATCGCATAACTCTTCGTGACACCTTCAAAGCTATTAACAATTTTCTCAATGTCCGTGAGACGAGAAACATAACTTTCCTTGAGGGCTTTACGAGCTCCTGGACGTGCCCCAGAGAGTGCATCCGAAGCAGCTACGAGGTGAGCGAGAACCGACTCAGGTTTTTCATCATCATGGTGAGCACGGATCGCATGCACGATATCTGGAGACTCACCATACTTCTTGGCAAAGTCAGCTCCAATTACAGCGTGAGAACCTTCTGCAGAAGCATCGAGAACTTTACCGATGTCGTGCATGAGAGCCGCACGACGGGCCTGCTTCACATTGAGCCCAAGCTCTGCCGCCATGTTGCCGCAGATAAAGGCTGCTTCGAGAGCATGCTGGTATTGATTTTGAGTGTAGCTGGTACGCCAGTTCAAGGCGCCGATGAGTTTTAGGATTTCAGGGTGAATACCATGAACGCCAATCTCCATCTGAGCTTTCTCACCAAGTTCGCGCAGACGCGTTTCTACTTCCGCCTTGGATTTATCATGAAATTCTTCGATTTTAGCTGGGTGAATACGTCCATCGGCCATCAAGCGCTCGATCGTCATCCGAGCAATTTCCTTACGAACCACGTTGAAGCTTGAGATGGTCACAACACCAGGGGTGTCGTCGATGATGAGATCAACGCCGCAGATTTGCTCGAAGGCACGAATATTTCTTCCTTCGCGACCAATCAAGCGACCTTTAATCCCGTCATCGGCCAGTGCCACAGTGGAGATCGTTTGCTCAGCGACGTATTCACCAGCGAAGCGCTGGATTGCAATCCCGACCACACGCTTAGCACGCTTCTCGGCTTCTTCTCTCGCTTCTTCCTCAATGCGAACAACCAATTTAGCAGCCTCAACTCTTGATTCCTCAGCAACCTGGGACATGAGTTGATTCTTAGCTTCTTCTTTGGTCAGTCCAGAAATCACCGTGAGCTTGTTTGAGAGCTCTTCCTGTTTCTCGATGATCTTCTTTTTTTCTTCCGTAAGAGCTTCAACGCGAGCGACGAATTCTTCTTCTTTGACTTTGGTTTTTTCTATCTGCTTCTGAAGATCTTCTGTCTTCTGCTCGAGGGCGACTTCTTTCTTAGTTAAGCCCCGTTCTAAATCAGCAATCCCTTTCTTCTTTCTCTCAAGCTCCTGATCGAGCTGCTGGCGCTCCTCACGGATGATCTGCTTGGCATCCCCTTGAGCTCTGCGACGAATATCATCCGCTTCAGCTTTTGCTTTATTGAGGATTTCATCCGCGCTCTTCTGTGCCTCTGAATTATCTTTCGAGTTTTTAGATCTAAGAGCAAAGAATGCTCCGGAGCCGCCCAGAACTAAACCCACAACGGCGAAAATTATTGCTTGTACTTCCATATTCCCTCTTTTCTTATCTGCTCAACAAATGGTTACCATCCGCTGGTCAGTTAATATCTTTTGCACTTTCTGATCATGAACATCGACTGAAAACTCACGGCCGAACTGCTGATCAAAACAAACACCAATACTACCTAAAC
>JAJTIF010000310.1 GCA_021299675.1 Pseudomonadota bacterium
GGGTGCTGCGATTGGAATCGCTTTCCAGCTCCTAGATGACCTGGATGATCTCAACCAGCCCAGTGAACATGAACTCAAAGTGAATCCCTTTGTGCTCAATGCACTTGAGGCGACCGAGGCCCTGAGAAAAAATCTCGCCCTTATCCAGCAAGGCAAATACCCCCAGCTGCAAGCGTTTCTCAAAGATTTTTTGGATAAGTCTTTTGCGAACTTGAAAACCAGTCGCGGCTGGACTCAGCATTTTAAGACAGATGATTTAAAAAAGATTGAAGCTCTCTACCAGTGATAGCGCGACTTCACGCTCTTGATCACGCTCAAGGCTTCGAGCAATGATTCTTTCACATTCTCCTGCACATAGGTCGTAGCACTCGAAACGTTGGCAACGACATTTTTCTCGTGCATCTTCCATTCTGGATCACGAATCGCAGCCTTCGCTTCTTGCAGCGAAAGTTTATGATCAAAGAGCAGAGTTTTGATTTTTAAAAGAGTCTCTACATCAGCGCGTGAGTAGGTTTTCTGACCATCTTCAGCGACGACGGGATTGAGCTCAGAGAACTCGGTTTCCCAGAAGCGAATAACATAAGGTTTAATTCCGGTGAGCGAGGTGAGCTCACCGAACTTAAAAGAAGACTTGTGCGGGATTGTCATGGAGGACATTAATCTTTACTCGTCATCGAAGTCATCATCGTCATCTGAATCAGGCTCATCAATGCCGGCCAAGAATGAACTGAGGGCCTTAGGCTTGCCTTCTTTGGCAGGAAGAGATGTGTTCTCGTTACCTTGATCATCAATGCGATGAGAGTATCTTTCAGTGATATCTTCTTTGAGGATTTGAGAAGGTTTGAAGGTGAGCACTCGGCGCGCCGAAATGGTCATCGCTTCGCCCGTCTGAGGATTTCTCCCGACGCGAGTCGCTTTGTCGCGAATAGAAAAATTTCCGAAACCGGAAATTTTAACTTTTTCGCCTTTCGCGAGAGTGTCTTTAATGACCTTGAACACCAAGTCTACTAATTCAGCTGCTTCTTTCTTCGAGAAGCCCGCCTCTTTGTAGATGCGTTCAACAATGTCTGCCTTAGTCATGCTCATTGAAAATCCTCCATGAAATTTCAAAAGCTTAAATTTTAAAAAAGCCTTATATTCATAGGTTAGCAGACTACTTTCTGGCGTGCCACAAAAAAAAAAGCCCCAACCCACCGTTTTCACGAGGATTGGGGCTAAAACTTCAAAGAATTTCAGTTATTTAACGGAACTCACGATCGCTGCGAAACCTTTTGGGTCACGTACAGCAAGATCAGAGAGCATCTTACGGTTGATCGAGACGTTCTTCACTTTAAGAGCGTTGATGAAACGTGAGTAGCTGAAGCCCAATGGACGAACAGCTGCATTGATACGTACAACCCACAGGCGACGCATGTCACGCTTAAGGAGACGACGACCCTTGTATGCGTAATGAAGCGCGCGACGAACTGTCTCAGACGCGTGCTTGAACTTCGTACGACGGTCGAAGTGGTAGCCTTTAGCTAGTTTAAGTACTTTGTTTCTTCTTTGACGGGCTTTAAAGCCTCTTTTGACGCGAGCCATGACTTACTCCTTCTTCACTCTAAGGGGGTCTTTCGACACTTGACCCTTATTCGCTACTCTTACAAGGTTAAAAAATACCTCAGGTTATCTGAGGTATGGGATACAACTGATAGCATTATGATAATCGGCCGGATTTACATATCCTGGCTCATTCTTATCTTTCTTCGCTGACTTAGACTTGTTGCTCAAAAGGTGGCGAAGGTGAGATTTCTTATACTTAATCTTGCCTGTAGCCGTGACTTTAAAGCGCTTAGCAGCCGCGCGTTTTGTCTTCATTTTTTTAGCCATAAAAACCATCTCCTCAAACGGGATAAAATATATGCACTTTAGAAAGTGCGATAAACTAACATGTGAATCTTCGGGAGTAAAAGAGTTTTTTAGGCTTTTTTACTTACCCTTCTTACCTGGGGCTACCATCGCATGACAGCGGTTCCCCATCATTTTTGGCGTCGCTTCCACCAGGGCACCAGTTTTCTCCTGAATCAGCTTGATGATTTCATCAAACTTCCCCAGACCGATTTCCTTGTGGGCCATCTCTCTTCCACGAAATTGCATAAGCAATTTCACTTTGTCACCGTGGTCGAGAAACTTGATTATTTGGTTCATTTTCACTTCCAAATCGTGCTTATCGATACCCGGGCGGAACTTCATTTCTTTAACTTCAATGACGACTTGTTTTTTCTTCGCCTCTGAAGCTTTCTTCTGCATTTGATATTTATATTTTCCGTAGTCCATCAGTTTTACAACTGGAGGAGCAGCGGTCGGTGCAATTTCAATGAGATCTAACTGTTCGTTTTCGGCGATCAATCTTGCTTGAGCGAGAGTGACAACTCCGTACTGTTTACCGTCATCACCAATCAGACGGATCTCGTGCGCACGGATCTTTTCATTCACGCGCGGCTCTTGGACTTTTTCGCTTATAACCCACCTCCATATACTGGGGAAAAAAACTCGAATCGGAGTGCTAACTTACCGCACTTACATAATACTAAGCAAGCTTTAGCGCAGAGGCCTTCACTCTTGCTTATGACTTGGCGCGCGATTAAATTTCAAATTGATCGCGACCTGATCATTGAGGTCACGCAGAAACTTTTCAATCAGTTTATCGACCTTGTCTTGGTCCACAACCTGATATTTGCCGCCATCCACGCGCTTCAAAACCCCTTCCCCCACGAAAAAATCCAGGGTGTCTTTGAGAATCGGCACAGAATAAGACTCGGGGTATTTCACGACGCGACCGTGCTCCAGCTCCAGAGAGAAAAGTTCTTGGGCAACCTGGAGAAAGCGCTCTGAGCCAAAGAGATCATTACCTAGATACTTGAGAGAAATAGCGGCCAGGTAGTAAGCCTCATATAAATAACTAAAGGCAGTGGAGAAATGGCGCACTTTTGACGCCAGTTGATAGAGATCACTGGGGTTAAACTCAAGAGCTTCATCCAGCGCATGCAAAGGGCGACCGACGGCGTACTCCACCACTTCGCGGGCATGCAAGATCATCTCCTTGATGCTGGGAAGGTAGAAGTCGTACTTCAACTCTGTTCTCTGACGTTGCAAGAATTTTGTAAGCTGCATGGAGCTCTTTATCTCTCCGGCGAAGATCTTAAACCAAACGGCGTTGATGAACCCTGGCACCAGGAAATGGTGCAGGATCATATTTTTGTGAAAGAGCACTTCTACTCTTGCTTCCCGTTTCACGACGTAAAACACCTGATTGAGTTTTTCGCGCTTGATGAGATCAATCTTTTTATTGCCGATAAACATATCCAAAGCCGAGCGCAGAGAATCACTCAGCAGTCCATCTCGCAGGCTCTGAGTAACCGGGATCTTAAGGGCGATACAGTAATGAATGATTTCGTGCGCCTTCTCTTCGATCTGCTTCCAGGTCAATGCACCGCTGGGCTCATCCAACATGACCAAGGCCAAAAGTGAGGACGGAGTAACGGGCATGGAGCGACCCACGGCTTTGAAACACTCAAAGGCCAGCTCTTGCGTGGCGACC
>JAJTIF010000307.1 GCA_021299675.1 Pseudomonadota bacterium
AAAAAAGTAAAATAATGGGGGTTTCTCCATTCATAAAAAACCCAGTTATCCTCGAGAAGTCGGGCCACATATATTTTATTTTGGTGCTGGTAAACCTGGTACTCGAGGCTGTTGCCATCGATAAAACGATAAAGGTACTTCATTTCTCCTTTTCGCATTGAAGCACGAAGGGGTTCCTGTGAGGAGATCAGCGCTCCGGGTGCTTCTGGCAATCGCTCATAATCACTCCACACACTCGCCATATTGATCCGACCAGGCATGGAGGCCCGCGAGAAATAGCGCAGACCCTGAAACTGGGGACGCGGCTGCAGTAACATTTGGAAGGCAATATTTAAATTTTCTCGCTGCAAGCGCAGGCCCGCGGGGGTGCGATCGGTACAAAAGGCTTTCACTGCACCCGGCATGTAGTAGTAGGTGAACGAAAACTCTCCGCGCCGGTATAGACTGTTGAGCCAGTGCTCTTGTTGAATTTTTTCTGTGCTCAGTTCGACTCGCAGTAAGGGCCACATCTCTTGCAGCGGATCGAGTGTGCGGTAGAGCTCCACCTGCTGACGATTAAGCACCACCTGCGTGACATCCATGCGCTCAAACCCATCACTGCTGTCCACGTTGCCGACTTCGTTGTAGAGGATCGTGTCGAGCACGTAGAGGGCTTTCATCGTTTCACTTTGATCGCGCCACCACAGCCAGCTCTTGGCCTGATTAGTGGAAACCCACTCTTTTAGCTTAAGCGTAGCTTTATTTCGTTCTTGAATGAAGGCCCGAGAAGTCTCCCTCGATTCAGGTCTTAGAAGGTCCTGGTAAAATTGCAGGGCCATCGAGGTGCGCTCTTCCCATTCTCCCAGGCGAGCAATCAGCGAGGTCTTATCACGCTCGAGCTCTTTGTCGATGCGGTTCAAGACATACTCGAGGTCGTAGCGCAGATCTTCTTCGATCACCATCATCGGGCGCTCGAGCTCGAGGTGAACCGTGTCGATCGTGGTGCGCAGCCAAGAATCGTTACTGGTGTGATCCGGATTCATGGCACCATCCTCCACCAGCTTGCGGTAGAAGAAAGCGTAGTTGGCGATCCTCTGCGAGGTCGGGACCGTGCTCTCGCGGAACTCGTCGTAGGTCAGGCGATTTTTAAGGTGATCGGCGGGGAACTTAAAATTCGTAAGAAAGCTGATGCTCTCGATGAGTTTTTTCCACTCAGCGCGCATCATGGTGAGCTCTTGCAAAGAATGCTTTCCAGCGAGCTGGCGCGCCTCTTCGGCGTGAGGTGGAAGTGTCTCCCAGTCACTCTTGAGCTTCAAGAGACGGGCGATGATTTTCTCAAAGCGCTTCGACGTCTGCGCCTTCGGAAGAGTTTTTCGTTTAATCAGTTTCGCCCGCTCAGCTTGAATCCACTTGAGCTTCGCTTCCAATTCCGGCAGCAGCTTCTCAATCGTTGTGAAGTCCACGTCCCCACTTAATTCGGGGATCCAAAGTCCACGGCCGCGAAATTTTTTAAGGAGTTGATCGAACTCTTCTTCTGTTCCAGCTGGGCACAGCTCCTGGCGGTGCTTGTTGAAGAGCGTGAGGTACTCCTTGAGTACCTTCGGTTTCGACTCACGTGTGAGTGTCGACGCACAGGAGAGCGTCATGCACAGAAGAAGCGAGCAAGTGGTGAGCTTATTGGAGAGCTTGAACAAAATCCGACTCCCAAAGGCCTAGGCAGGTGCGATTAGAGAGGATCACAAGCACATCATGAGTTTTGAGTCTCCGGTCAATCTCTGCTCTCAGCTCCGTGAGATTCGTCACACACACTGAAGGCTTGTGGTGCATCTGCGTAATCTCCAAGGAGAGCTTTTGGGCGTCGAGGTCTTTTCCGCCTTTGGCTGTGGTCGCGAGATCGGCCTTGGCGATGATGACTTCGTCACTCATTCCCAGGGAATCCCGGAATTCATTTTGAAAGACGTTCGAGCGAGCGGTAGCGGAGATAGGCTCAAACACCGTGATCATGCGACGGCCCTTGAAGCGTGCGCGAAGGGCCTCAAGCGTAAGAGTGATGGCGCGAGGGTGGTGAGCGAAATCATCGATGACGGTCGCACCCTTATAAGTGCCTCGCACTTCTTGACGGCGCTTCACCATCGAGAGGTTCTCCACCGAGCGGCGCATGTCCGAGAGTGAGAAACCTTCGGCTTTTAAAAATAGAAGAGCAGAGGTGACGTTGAGAATGTTATGGAAGCCTACCGCTGACGTTTGAAAACTCTCGAGTCTGCCGTCGAGCTTAAGTTTGAACAGACTCCCCTTCTCGGAGGTCTCGACCTCAAAGGGACCAACCTCACTGCCTTGCCCATAGCCGGACCAACTCAAGGCCCTCGACGTCGCTTGGTACTGATTTTTCAGTTTCATGATCGAAGGATACTCCACCTCATAGATCATCTGACCCGGAAGTTTTGGAAGTACGGCACGGAACTCGTCTTCGATTTTTTCCACATTCTCGAAGATATCAGCGTGGTCGAATTCTAATGAAGTCAGAACCATGTGCTTGAGTTCGTAGAGGCGAAATTTTGAGATTTTATGGAAGTAGGCGGAGTCGTACTCGTCGCCTTCGATCACAAAGTATTTGCCGGTCCCGATCTTCGCAGGGTCGCGGCCTTCGATGATGCCACCGACAAGACAGCCGGGGTCTTGGCCTAGGCGCTCTAGCATCTGAGTGAGAAAATAGGTCGTGGTGGTTTTTCCGTGGGTGCCGCAGATACCGATCACCTGACGAGGCTTGAGCACCAGTGCGCCCAACGCCGCCGGGAAAGATGTAAAGGGCACACCCAATTTTTCCAGCATGCGGGCTTGTTCCGATTTCCCAGACACGGAGTTGCCGACCACAATGAGATCAAATTTTTTATAGAACTCAGGCGTGAGGTTTTCAATTTTATGGAGAGGAATCTGTGTGCTCTCAAGGTAGGTCGACATCGGAGGATAGAAGGCTGAGTCTGCGCCCTCCACATCAAGGCCTGCTTGCTTCATCAACACCGCTGCCGGGCCCATGCCGGCACCGCAGATGCGATAGAAAAAAACTTTCTTATACTGGTCTCTTTTCGCTAAGAGATCGTCTTGAGAAATGAGGTGGGTTAAATCCATGAAGTGAACTCCTTAGGAGTTCTATTCTACCTGCTTTCGAGAACGAGTAACACTTCTTCGTGAGATAAAGTGCGGGCGCCACAAATACGATCAATCCGCTCCATAATATTCCAGGCGATCACGTGCGGTGATCGGACCACAGGAAGATTCGTTGAGCGCACGTCTTTAGGGCACCATGTAAATTCCGGAAGAAGCTTGTCTTCCGCACCGGTCAGGCTCGCCACTGCCGTTTTTGCAATGATGTTGAAGCTCATGCGACCGCTACTGCGCTCACTGGTGGCGATATCAAAAGACGTAACATAAGGAATCTGCTCTGGCAGAGCCGCACGGTTTTTGACCGGACGGATGTAACTTGCAAGCACGCGGCCTGGATACAGGCGAGTGATCTCAGCGAAGACCTCGGGATCTTGACCAACATCATCACCTACTAGTACGGCTTCTTCGTCGGGATGAGCCTCAAGGATCTTTCTAAACTCGCGCACTTTATACTTGAGCTTTGCCTCTAGCACGTTTGAACGAGTGATCAACTTTACATGCGGTACTTCATAGGTGTGCAGGAGCTCATTGATTTTGGATCTTAAGATCGAGGGTGAGGCCGTCACGAAATAAATCTTGGCGTCTTCACTGCCCCATGATTTGTAGACATCGATCATGCCCGGGAACACGTCTTTGGTGAAAGCCCCTCTCCAGGCGGCTTGCCAGAGATTCCCTGAGTTCGTGATCTTGATGGTGTCGTCGACATCACTGATCACCAGATAGGCGTAGGAATTGAGAGAGAAAAGCAGTGTGAGAGATAAAATGAAGTTTTTCATAGGGGCTTATTTTTTCACAGCCCCGGCGTTCATTCAACCGAGCGAAATAGTCAGAAAACTACATTTGCCAGATGACTTCACCTAAACTGCGACGAAACTGATTCAGTTCTTCTTTTTGATACCATCCATCACGAGTCGCGTTAGAAAGAA
>JAJTIF010000350.1 GCA_021299675.1 Pseudomonadota bacterium
AATCGTTTCAAGAGTGATCCTACTAATCGTGGAAAAATCTGTACCACAGGACCTTGGACCTTTGTGCGTTTCCCAAATTATCTTGGAGAAATGATCCTCTGGTGGGGTGTGTACGTGTACATCATCAATTTCTGGACGGCGTGGACCATCATCGGGCCTATTGCTATTATGATGTCTTTGCTCAAGGTGACGGGTATCCCGCTAATCGAGCAGAAGTACATGGAGCGGGCCGAATACCGAGAGTATGCGACTCGCGTCTCAAGACTTATCCCCTTCCTTAGACCTCGCGCTTAAGCAAGTGCCTCTTCATTTCAGTTCCATCAAATAGTGGCCCACAAACCATTCCTCACCTTTATTAAACTTAAAGAGCTCGGCGCAAGACATAAAAAACACGCGCCACCACTCAAGCCATTTTTTGCCTTGGCCTGGGCCATAGTGTTTCTCAAAGAGAGGGAGAAGCTGGGCTGTTTGTTGATCTGTTTTCTGCAACCAGGCCTCAGAGGTCTGGGCGTAGTGGTTTCCGTTCACCTTCCAGCTCTGCGCCACCTTAAAGTGCTGCGCAAATTTTTGGAACTGCTCGAAGCTTGGCATCATTCCTCCCGAGAAGAAGTAGCGGCTCATCCAGTCCGTTTCATCTTTGACTTCAAAAAGATAAGGAGTGTCTTTGTGCACGAAGATGTGCACAAATAATTTTCCATCTGATTTGAGCCAACCCTTGATGCGTAAGAGAAGCATCTGCCAGTTGCGCATGTGCTCGAACATCTCGACAGAAACCACACGGTCATACTGAGCTGGGGCGTGGAAGTCGTTCATGTCCGCCGTGAGAATGGAGATGTTTTTGAGGCCTCGCTCGCGAGCTTTTTGCTCGATGTGATCTTTTTGGGTCTTTGAATTACTGACCGCTGTGATCTTGGCATTGGGGTAGTGAGCGGCCATCCAAAGAGTCAGTGACCCCCAGCCGCAACCGAGCTCGAGGATCTCCAGGCCGTCTTGCAGCTGGGCCCGCTCGCAGGTGAGCTTCAGCATCCGATCTTCGGAGCTATCGAGAGTATCCCCTGGTTCCCAATATCCACTCGAATACTTGAGGTTTTGACCGAGGACACGCAGATAGAATTCTGTCGGTACCTCGTAGTGCTGATCGTTGGCGTCGCGGGTGTTGACGGCGATGGGGCCAAGGCTTAAGTTAGCGATGAATTTTTTTTGCTCTCCCTCCGCCTTAAGCGGTGCGATCTCCACCAGGCGTTGACGAAGTAAGCGTCGGATCCCCCAGCGGATAGTGACATCAGGAATGAGTTGGCGGGCAAGTAAAGATTCGATCATGAGGTGACCCCTGTGAATGAACAAAAAAGATGGTATTCTAGATTGCACAAGAGAAGTAATGCTATAAGGTTTTGTTAAGCTTATGTTGAATCTCAACTTTATCGGCCGCGTCAGCACTGAGTTTCCGGAAAAATTCGGTGTGCCTAAACAACCACAGCTCGCTCCTTCATTGAAGGGTGTGCTGCGTTTTAGCGCGCCTTACAATGATCCTAACTACCTTAAAGGGTTAGAGCGTTGCTCCCATATTTGGGTTCTATTTTTTTTTCATCTTAACAAGGCCCACTCTGGCACAACTATCCGACCTCCGGTGCTGGGAGGGACTCAGAGGATGGGGATTTTTTCTACTCGCTCACCGCATAGGCCTAATCCCATAGGCCTGTCACTGCTTAAAGTTGACTCGATTGATATGAACTTATGTGAAGTCCATGTCTCAGGCCACGATCTTGTTCACGATACACCTTTCTTCGATATCAAGCCCTATGTGGCCAGCTATGATTCACCTCGAGAGCTGAGCCAGCACTGGAGTGATGATGTGGAACAGGTGCCCCTTGAAGTCCTTTGGAGTGAGGAGGCCCTCGTTGATTTGAAAAATCTAAGAATAGAAAATCATAAAAGTGCTATTAATGAAATTTTGCGGCTCGATCCAAGGCCGCGCTCCAAAGATCAGGCTGCCTCTTTTGGTTTCTACTTCAAAGAGTTCAACATCCTCTTCCGCGGCGACGTTCATGAGCTCGTCGTTCTGCGAATCATAAAAACAAATTAAGTCAGTTTTTTTTACCCCCCTTTTTTTTTGTTTAGCTTACAATAATAACTGCAGGGGAGACTTTGATGAATGTAAAGGCGCAACTAAAAAACCTGTTGGTACCAGAGCTTAGCCTGATCTCATTATTTGTTTTAGCGGGCTACTGTAGTGGTAACATCCGTCTCGACCCAGCTTCCGATATTCCACTCTTGGTTTTTTTAGTCATTGGATGTTACTTCACAGGCTCCCAGCTCCTGAAATCATTCTTGAAGCTGCCAAAGAGTGACCTCAAACTTTCACATAAGGTCACAGCTTTAATGGCCATGGTGTTGGTCTTAATCCCACCTTTCGTAAGCTATGGTCAGGGCTGGAATGCCTTTATGGTCACAAGTGTAATGTTCTGTTTTGTCGTAGGAACGACCATCACAAAATCATCGGTCTTAAAAAAAATCCATCAAATCCCAGCCCTCGATATTATGCTACATACTCTGACCTGGGGTTGCTTGAGTATGAGTGTCGGTGTCCTTATGTCTGGTGTTGAACCCGAAACCCGTAGTTGGCTCATCGTACTCTTAGGGTTTTATATTTTCGCGAGTGTCTTTATTATGACTGAGATGAATAGTTCTAAGTCCATGGAGGAGAAACCGAGCCTGATCATGTTTCTTGGAGAAAGCAGAACCCTGGAGTTGATCGCCATTTTGCAGTTGTTCGGAGTGATCGGTTTGTCGACCCTCTATCTCTCTGAATATGATTCACTTCACTCGATCAATCTCACTTTCTACATACTCTTCACTCTGATAGCCCTGGTAAGTGTGTTTCAAACACTTGTATGGTCCAAGGACCCCTCTCATAAAAAGAAATTCAACTATAATTTCTTACTCATCTCCAGCAATCTTTATCTCATGTGTTGGGTTGTCGCCGAATGGTTTTATCAATAGACTAGTAAGCTATGAATGCACTTCGATTTCTTGTGTTGCACGGGGCACAGGCGCGCCCATATCTGAGCCAGATTGCAGAGCTTAGGATAGGCGTCTTCAGGGACTTTCCTTATCTCTACGAAGGAAGTCTGGAGTACGAAGAAGCATACCTCGAAACATACTTCAAAAGCTCTCACTCCGCCCTCATTTTGTGTTTCGATGACCAGAGAGTCGTGGGGGTCTCTACAGCGATAGCTTTGAATGAAGAATCGCCTGCGATTCAAAAGCCTTTTCTCGAGCGTGGTCTTTCTCTTGAGTCATACGTCTATTTCGGGGAATCTGTTCTATCTCAGGAATACCGTGGCAGAGGCGTTGGCAAAGAATTCTTTAAGCATCGGTTGCAGTTTGCTCGTGAGCTGCAGGGAGCCGTGTGGGCTGTCTTTTGTACTGTGATTCGATCGGAGAGTGACCCGCTGCGGCCCACTCATTATTCACCACTTAACACTTTTTGGGACAAACAAGGCTTTCAAGAATGGACAGGCATGAAATGTTCATTATCATGGAAGCGTATCGGTGAAGCCTCGGAGAGCGCCCACGAGCTGCAGTTTTGGCGTAAAAAAATTTAAAGGATAAACATGAAACAGGTGACCCTAGTGACAGCGAGTGATGGAAAAAATCTCGCCCTCGCCCAAAAATTTGATACGACATTAAAGGAAATGGGGGCTCAGGTCCATCTGGTTAATTTAGTGGCCCTGGATCTTCCGCTCTACTCATCAAAAGCCCCGCACAAAGGAGCAGACTTGCTTGCTCCCTTGCAGCCAGCTCTTGCGGCACAAGCCTACATTTTCATCGGTCCTGAGTTCAACGGCGGAATTCCCCCCGTCCTGACAAATTTCTTTGCCTGGGCAAGTACCTCTTCTAAGGACTGGCGCCACCACTTCAACGCAAAGAGAGCTGCCATTGCCAGCCACTCGGGTGGAGACGGCGCCCTCTTTCTTGCAGCCTTGCGCCTCCAGCTCTCCTACATTGGTCTAACTGTGGTTGGTCGTCAACTCAGCGTGAATGACCGCAAAGAGGCAGACCCGAAATCCATCGCAGACATCTGCCAACAACTTCTAGGATGAGCATGAAACAAGCCCTTTTCCTTTTCTTCATTTGCACAAACCTTTGGGCGCAAAGTGCGCTTGAGTTTAAAGACGATAAGATTTCTCCTTCTCTCTTACGCTCGACCTACGCTCACCTCAACACGGAAGATTTTAATCTCAAGCTCTCTGGCTCTCTTGAATCCTCACTCCTGTTTTTTCGCTCCTTCGTGAATACTTACTACACAGAAATGTCTCAACAGAAGAAGTCGAGTCTCAAAGGTACTTGTTTCGGAGACGCCCATCCGGAAAACTTCGGATTCATTTTGTTTGGCGATAAAACGCGCTTCGTATTTAATGATCTCGATGACAGTGGTCAGTGTAGCTTGGAGTTCGATCTCCTTCGCTATTTTGTGGCGGCGTCGCTAGCCTTCAATGACCAGCAGCTCTCGGACCTCCTGCTCAATCACCTCCTGGAAGTTTTTGAAAATGAGGGCAAGCGAGTCGCGATTGACCCGGGACTCATCCCCAGTCTTTCTAAGAAGAATAAAAAAATCCTAGAGAAATATACTACTCAAACGACCTTCAAAGCTTTGCCGGAGCTTCTCTCGTTGTCTCCCCAGGAGAAGCAGACTCTTGGTCGCGAAGTCATGAAAGACCCTCTCTTTGAGAGAGTGACTATCCTCGATGCAGTGAAAGCAAAACGCGAGACTGGCGGCAGCGGAGGACTTGATCGCTACTGGCTTCTCATCAAAGACGCCAACACTGCCTTGGATATTCTTGAGCTCAAAGAATTGGTTTCCCCGGGATTAAGTTACCTGCAGCCTCAGCCAGTGCAAACACCTGGGCAACGGATCCAGATGCTTAAGCAGGATCTCTGGGGTGAGACCCCGCGTTTTTATCATCCGATTAAAATCCAGAACACGGACTACCTTGTACGTAGTCGTACCAAAGATGACGTGAACCTTGAGAAACTCACCAAGCGAGAGCTTCAGCAGTACCTAAAAGCGCAGGTTTCCCTGCTGGCGCTTCACCACGGAAAGAATAAAAACATCGAAGTTATAAAAATGGGTCAGTGGCTCAAACGTTCCATCCCACTTTTGCATCAGCGCTTTGAAACCACTTACCAATATCTTCTTAAACAAAAAAAATAGGTCACCCATGTCCCAAGCTATTCTTAAACGTCTCTTATGGTGCATCGTCCGCTCTTTTACGATTACCTATCGCTACACCATCGAAGGTCCTCGAGGGGAGTCTAGGCCAGCTGAGATCTATCCTAAGGGCGCCCACCTTCTATGCTTGTGGCACGAAGACATTCTCTCCGTGGTCTCATCCCACGCGCACACCAGACCCTACCTGGCCATGGCCTCCAAATCCAAAGACGGGGACATCGCTTCTTATGTGAATTCCAAATTTGGTTTTGTACCCGTGCGTGGGTCTTCTCGCACTCCGACGAAAGACAAAGGTGGTAGAGAAGCTCTGGCTGAATACATCAAAAAAGTGGGCGAGGGTGAGTGCGGTGGGATCAGCGTGGATGGGCCAAAGGGCCCGCGACGTGTGTGTAAGCCAGGCATTGTGATCATCGCTCAGAAAACGGGGGCTCCGATCTTTCCTGCGATCGGAAGAGCGAAAAATCCTTGGGTGTTTAATTCTTGGGATCGCTTCAAGGTTCCAAAGTTCTTCTCAAAAATAAGAGTTGTCATCGGAGAGCCCATCTTTGTTCCTGCCGATGCAACCACCGAGCAGATTGATAGTTACTGCCGGCTGATTGAAAAATCCATGTCTGAGCTTGAGGCTCGCATTTAATCTTTAGGTCTTCTCAAACGACTCAGTGACTGTGGGGTGATCCCTAGGTAGGAGGCGATGTGGTAATCTGGTATTTGGGACTGGATGTCTTTGAACTCGACGTTGAAGCGATCCCAGCGCTCCTTAGCCTGAAACTTTAAGAATTCATATTCACGGTTTTCTTTGCGAATGTAGTAGCGCTCGGCAATTTTTCTGAGGAAGGCTTCCCAGCACAGGTGCCCATCGGTTGCCGCCATGAAGTCTTTTTCCGGAGCGGTGAGGATTTCGCAATCAGTGATTGCTTGGATGAAAGTGCGCGATGGTTTCTTCTGGATGATCTCCGCGTAAGCCGCGAGCAAGCCCCCAGCGCTCTCGAAGGACTTCACCCACTCCTTCCCATTATCGTCGATATAGTAAAGGCGAAAAATTCCAGAGAGCACAACTGCGATCGAATGAGGAATCTCATCGATGCGAAGAAAATACTCATTCTTCTTTATGGTTTTAGATTGAAAAAGTTTTCCAATTCGCTCCCACTCCTGTGCAGGAATAGGGGAGAGTTGGTTGTACTGATTGATAATAGGTTGAGGTATCATGAGTTTATTTTATGATAATTTATTAAAAAAAAATAAAAATTCGTAAAGCTGATTAAAAAAGTCTGCCATCAAACCTATAAAATTTTTCCTCTACGGAGCGTGTCACCTGAAAATTCCTCTTCATTTTCTCCGTCTAGTTTATTGCTTTTGCGATATCCCTTAAGCCCAATTTAATTCTTTCATCGATCGTAAAATGACTCTAGGAGAGAATGTGAAGTTAGACGTAAGATATTCGAACGGTTCGTTTGCCACTCATTAAACAAGGAAGTTTAAGTGAATAATAATCTCAAGAAAGTACTGATAGTTGATGATGAGCCAAGTCTCAGAGGAGTCTATCAAGAGTTTCTGAGGCTATTCTACGAAGTGCACACGGCTGGTAACGGGAGCACGGCTCTCGAGCTCTGTGAGAAAATTACTCCTGACATCATCGTTTCTGATTTTGACATGCCTGAAATGAACGGGACAAACTTCTGTCGCGCGATCCGCTCTGATAAAAGGTTCACTCAGGTTCCATTCCTGATTTTGTCTGCCCATACGACGGAAACACTCCGAACTGAAAGTTTTAACCTCGGCGCTGATGATTACATCTCCAAGCCTGTGAGTCTCCCGGAGCTCAGGGCCCGCATCGAAGCCAAGCTGCGCTGGTTTGGGAACACAAGACCCAAGACCGAGACGAAAACCAAAGATATCCTGGAGTGCGGTAACCTCACCATCAATCACAAGCGCGCCGAGGTCTACATTGATAAAGAAAAGATTGAACTTACGAGCTTTGAAATCAAGCTCATTACCTATTTAATTGATAACAAAGATAAGAAGCTTAAGCGCGATGACATCCTGATGGACGTCTGGGCGGCACACATTGTGAGCGGTCGCACAGTCGATGCACACATCTGTGCTCTCCGACAGAAACTAAACGCTTTCGATCACAAGATTGAAACGGTCCGTGGCTACGGCTATAAACTCGTCAATTCGAAAGTAAACGTGCAAGCTGAAGCGACCTAAGGTTTCCAGGAACCCTTGTATTGGCGGATTTCACCCCAGGGATTAAAAAGTAGATCTCCGATCATTTGTTTCCTTGAGTCCTCGGGAAGAAGAACCTCATAGCGCTTCTTAGCGTTCTCAAGCGCCGCCGAGTCGATGGGACAAGAGTAGCGTCTCTCGACGGCTCGAGATTCGAGAGAGTCGATCTCAGCTAAAACTCCTCTCGTCGCATGCGAGGTCGCGAGACTCAGGCAGTTTTGACCTTCGTCGAAGCCTGCATCAACATAGTCTTTAAAATTAATTTTTTTAACCATGACCCACATTCCCTCGCTACAGGTGACATAGGGCCCAAGATCTTCCTGGAGCACGTCTGCACTTTCTTGCAAGATGTGGTTCCAAAATCGCATCCCTTGAAAATTCGCCACCAGATCCGCAAAAGAAAAGACCCCCGTAGCAAGAGGATTGCCCCCTAAGATGGTGCGTTCTATAAAAATTCCAAGCTTAAGCGTATTTGCAAGGGGCTTCTTTTTGAGGTGGTAGTTTTCAAAATATTTGAAGCCCTGTCCAAACATGTGCTCAAACTTATCAGATCCGATGTAGTGCTCCTGAAACTTCAGCGTAGATCCCATACCGAATCCACCGCGATCAGCTGAGGGACGCGCAAGGATTTGTCCGTCCACTAAGCGGTGGTGACGAAAGATCGATTCTCTTCTTAGGGGTGTATGCCTAAACACGCTGGGGCTTTGCAGGATAAATTCGATGAGCTCACCATCTTTATGAATACTGTTGAAACGCTTTCGAAGGCTTTTATAAAGCGAGGGGTTGTGGCATCCGGGGGTCTGGTTGGCGTCATCCACGCCTTGCCCTAAAAGCACATTGGCGCGCTCATTGATCACCTCGGCGGAGTCAGTGAGTGGTTCATAGCGAAGGGTAAAGGAATCAATCTCACTGGCCAGAGCGGAGGAGATGCACAGAGAGGCAGCAAGAAGTGATTTAAGCATAATTATTCTCAGCAGCCTTGAGTATAAAACCTGCCTCACTGGCGAGGGGAGCTTTGGGTAAAACTTATAGATTTCTTCACAAGATTCTCATCGAGGAGCGAAGAAAATTTCTAAGGAAGAGCTAAGATAGTGGTTCACCAAGGAGGCCATATGGCAAAAATCAAAGGGTTAGATAAGGTTCAAA
>JAJTIF010000283.1 GCA_021299675.1 Pseudomonadota bacterium
AACTAAAACGCGTCAAAGGATCGTTGTTCACAAAAAAGCTCGGAGTCATTCTCACGCCGAGGGCGGATCCGTCTCTTAAGTCTTGCTCGATGAGTTTATCAATCTCCGGGTTATTCATGTCGACACGAATCTTTGCACATCCACCACAGGCTGAATGAAATTCCAGATCAACTCCGGCCGTGGGTGATGGTGATCTCCCCATTCGGGCTGAGACTGGTAGAGGGCGTCAAGCGTCTGCCAGTACTTATCCTGGGCCCGAGAGGCTTCGAGGATTTTAACCACCATCTTAGAGTTGCCGTGGAAGGGAGCATACCGAAACACGAAGTGTACGCGGTCTCCGTACTCCTGAACCAGAGACTTCAGGTAGGGATGAAAATAGCGACAGGACTCGCACTCTGGGTCAAAGAACTCGACGACTTTCACCGCAGACTGGGGGTTACCAAGACTCATGGCCGTCTCGCGCAGAAGACTCGTCGTGGCAGCTGCTTGCACCTGCGTTTTTTCTTTATTCGTATACCAGACAAAGAGAATGGCAAAAGAAATAAGAACAAGAGAGAGCGAGAAGATGAAGACTTTTTTATTATTCATGAGATGATCCTTTCTTAAGGGCCAAGAGCGAGCAGATGATGATCAAACTAAAAGCCACCCACGAGAGCAAGGGGATGGTGATGAAACCCAACCATTGGAGCTGCACACTGGTGCAGGAGATGCCTTTCACACAGGGTGAATGGCTTTCTGGCAAGATTTTGTAGTAGAGCAGGTTGTGATATAAGGCAATCCCCCACCCGATCAGCGTTAAGGGCAAAAGGGCTTTGGGGATCTGGCGATTAAAGGGAAAGAGGGCCCAGGGCAAAATCACAACGAGGGGATACATCGCAATCCGCTGGTACCAGCAGAGGACACATGGTGGATATCCCATGACCTCACTAAAAAAAAGACTGCCAAGGCTTGCAATAAGAGAGAGAATCCAAGCTGACAATAAGTAGTGCCATGAGTTCATAATGAAAAATCTCATCCAAAATAGATATACCCTGATCTTCTCTCTCCTCTTAAACTTTGTCTCCTGTTTTGGGCAAACCTTTTTCATTTCTCTTTTTGTCGTGCATTTTTTAAAGAAGTTTCACATCTCCGCGGCGCAGTTCGGTCTTTACTACTCAGCCCTGACTCTGACCGGCGGCTTACTGATTCCGCAGATAGCCAAGTACATGGAGACCCTCACATGGAGGTCCGTTGCACTTGTCATCCCTCTGGTTCTGGCCGGCTCAGCACTACTCCTTTCGCAATCGGGCGATCTTCCCACAATGATCCTCGCTCTCTTTGGTTTGCGGCTTTTTGGACAAGGGATCTCAGGCCATATGAGTGCTGTGTGCGTAGTTAAAAATATCACAAGTGCTCGAGGCTCTGCCCTTAGCCTGAGCTCCATTGGCTACCCGATGTCTGAGGCACTCATGCCTGGGTTATGCTTTGTGCTGCTGCAGAAATGGGGACTAGAAAAAACCTGGATGTCTTTCTCTGTGTTCCTCGTGGCCATCACACCCCTGCTTTACCTCCTCGCTCGTCGGATTCAAAACACCTCAGGCACGGCCACGGTGGAGAGAACCGTCGCCATTGGCGAAGTCCTCAAAGATAAAGTTTTTCTGCGCTACCTACCGGCCGTGTTGTGTGCCCCCTTTTTCATGACGGGCATTTTCCTCTACCAGAGCTCCTTCTCAGAAATGAAGCACTGGCCAGTGGAGCATCTCTCTTTGGCGCTCTCGGGCTTTGCTCTCAGTCGCTTTCTTTTCTCACTCTTTTCAGGTCCTCTGATTGATCGCATCGGAGCCAGAAGACTCTTTAGCTTTTATCTGCTCCCCCTCACCATGGCTTTGATCATCTTGGCCACCATGAACCAGCCCTGGGTGAGCTGGCTGTTTATGTTCATCGCCGGAGTGAGCATCGGAATTTCAGGGCCCATTAAGTCTGGTCTTTGGACTGAAATCTATGGCCCGCAATTGCATGGCCGCTACCGAAGTGTCTCGTCCTCGTTTATGGTCTTCAGTACGGCTGCAGCGCCATTTATTTTTGGAGTGCTGATTGAGCAAGGTGTGGGCATCAAACCCATGCTCCTCGGAAGCGCTCTGCTCATTATCCTCGCGAGCCTACTGACCCTTGCGCAAAACGATGAGCTGCCCCGTAAGCTCCAAGAGACTTAGTCCATATCGCTCACACATCACGTCGACCGTGCGGGGTCTGAGAAAACTGATGTGAGTGGGATCTATCCTGTAGTGCCAACTTTTAAACTCAATGTCCTCTTGCAAGATTCTTGTCATCAACACCAAGAGACCACCCGGACGAAGAAGTACTAAGAGTTGCTGGATGAAGACCTCAAGATCATGAACGTGCTCGATGACTTCGGTGCAGGTCACGAAATCATAAACCTCACTCAAAACTGAGCGATCCGGATAAAAATACTTATCAAAATTTTGAACCTTGAACCCTGCCTCCTCGAGCATCACACTTAAGGTGGGACCAGGCCCGCAACCAAAATCAATCCCCTTTGATGGAGCCGCAAGATTTTTCATCACGGCCGCCTGGGCGGGGGCGAGAAATTTTCTATAGTTTAAGTCCTGTGGGTTGTTTTGATGGAGCGAATACTGAGCGAGCTCTTCTGTTGCTGTCACATGTGACAAGGGATCGAGGAACACCAGTCCACAGGCCTGACATTGAAAATACTTCTTTGAGGAAACTTCTTGGAAAAAT
>JAJTIF010000236.1 GCA_021299675.1 Pseudomonadota bacterium
AGAGAGCGCTCTTACACTTCGATGCCCACACGGATCTCTTGGAGTCGCGGTTGGGGATCCGCGTGAGTTTTGGTTCGTGGACTTTTCACGTGCGAGAATTTTTTCCACACAAAGACCTGCTGGTTCAGGTCGGGATCCGCTCCACAGGAAAAGAGCGCTCTCACTGGGAAAACGCTCTGGGACTAACGCAGTACTGGCCGGATGAAGTCAAAAAGTTAGGAGCCAAAAAACTCGCCCACAAAATCATCGAACAATACCATTCACAGCAAGTGGAAGAGGTTTATCTCTCTTTTGACATCGATGCGCTCGATGCGCAGTGGGCGCAAGCGACGGGCACTCCCGAGGGCGCAGGCCTTGATCCAGTCACCTGCTGCGAGATCATCCGCACGGTGGCCGCAGAATTTCCCATCACAGGTGCTGACCTGGTGGAAGTGGCTCCCTTGGTCAACCATGACTTTAAACCTAACACACACCAAGAGCTCACTCTCATCAGCGCCGCCAGTCTAGCGCGGGTGATGATGGAAGTGATGACGGATGCGTAAGATTGTCTTTCCCCCAATCTCACAGGCTTCTGAAGATGGTCTGGTGGCGATTGGTGGAGACCTTGAGACCGACACACTCCTCACGGCCTACTCTCAGGGAATCTTTCCCTGGCCACTCTCAGTGGATTTTCCGCTGGCTTGGTTTTCTCCGGATCCTCGAGGTGTGCTGGAGTTCTCGGAAATCTATCTCTCAAGAACTCTGCAGAAAGTGATGAAAAAAGAACTCTTCGAATTTCGCTATAATCAAAGCTTTCTGGAAATCATTAAACTCTGTGCTGTGGTGCCAAGAAAAGATCAACCCACCACCTGGATCACTCCACAAATCATCGAGGGCTATCACCGTCTGCATAAGGCCGGTTACGCTTGGTGTGTAGGGGCCTGGCAGGGCCAGCGACTGGTGGGCGGAGTGTACGGTGTGAAGCTCGGAAAATTTCGCTCAGGAGAGAGCATGTTTACGCTAGAGGATAACGCCGGCAAGCTCTGTCTTTTATATGCGATTGCGCTCTTTGAGGAGGAAGGGATCGAGTGGCTGGATACACAGATGGTGACACCGGTGGTGGAAACTCTCGGGGGCACTTATATTCCCCGAGAGACATTCATGGAAAAACTTAAACTAGCTATAAGCCAGACCTAACTCATCGTTGACCTGAACTGTTCTCATCAGCTCTTCCACTAGCGCCTTCAATCGCTCATCGAGTTGAACTTTCTTACCTTGCACATAGAGCGCCAAGCGCTCGCGCAACTCCTGAGCCGAAACCTGGTATTCCTGCGAGAGCTCTTCGAGTTTTTTCTTGAAACGCATATCCTTATCGAGCAGCGCTCTCACTTTGGCACTCATTTCTTCTTTGAGCGTAGATGTTGTATAACTGTGACGAACCTGTGCGAGCTTAAGTTTTGAGAGCGTACAGATATAGGCCCAGCCAATGTCGAACTCAAACCAGCGGTGGCGAAACGATGCGGAACGCTGATGGGCGTGGTGATTGTTGTGATCGAGTTCTCCGCAGATGATGAAGTTCAACGGGAACAGGAAGCCGATGTTACGGCTATTGTCTCCAGAATTCTTGTGCGTGCGATACCCCCAGGTATGGGCGAGCGCATTCACTCCGCCAACGGCGAAGAGTGGTGAGATCATGAAGTTTGTAATGAGCAGAACGAGCCCCATCTGAGGACCCACGAGGATGATTAAAAACATGGAAAAAATATAGGGACCGAAGAAAAGGTTCTCACTGATGAACTTCTCTAAGCGGTTCAGCTTAATGGTACGGCGGATCTTTAAGACCTCAGGGTGTGATTTTGCTTTCGAGTAATCAAACACTCCCAAGAGAAACACTCTCCAGAAGCCTTTCACTGCCGGCGAATGTGGATCTTTTTCCGTGTCACTCCAGGCGTGATGATAGACGTGCACAGAAACCCAATCGGGCTTAGACATACTGGTGATACACCACAACCAGACCTGCATGAGCATGTCGAGCGCGGGATAAAACTCTACCCCTTTGTGAGTATGGGAGCGATGAAAGGAGAGACTCATAGCGGTAATGGTTAAGTGGGAAACGATGATCGTGTACACAGTCCAAGCGATCCAAGGATAACTCGTAAAGACTTGGCCTATCAGACCAAACTCACCGAGAGTGCTCGTGACAGCAAACTTCGCAGTAAAAAAAGAGGCTACAAAAAATGAAAGGAGAAAAATAACTGACATGATGAACCTCACAGAAGGGTCTAGTGACCTAGGATCATTGTCCCACAATACTGCAGCCAGAGACAAGAAATCTTGAGAACTCTTTTAAGGTGCTAATTTAATAGAACTAAAAGCGACGAATCACATCTTCCGGTGGTGTGTCGAGCTCCAAGCTTTGTGGGGCCAATTTGATACACAAATGACAAGAATGACAGCGGAGCAGATCAATTTTCCAAAGCTTAGCTTGCCCACTAATCGCATCAACCGGACACGCCTGTCGCGCCAACTCCAACTCCTCGGACCGAAACTGTGCTTTTAATTTTGGCTTCAAGCGCAGTGATTCTTGCTCTGAGCTCGCGACCTGGAAATGTTGGTTAAGACCGATTCTTCTTCGAAAGCCACCGCTTAAACGATAAGCAAAGAGAGTCATGCGCACTTTGGCCCATCTCCACCATCCCATCGGAACGTAATGTAGTCTCTCTAAAATCATATCTACCTATCCAGGAAGCTCGAGTTAATATCTAGTGAAGCTAGGGTCGCAGACAAGTCCACCAGTGGGCACTGGTTGAGAAATAGATCCAAACTGTTCGACAGGAGCAGAGCATTGGATTTAATTTTAAAACCGTAGACGTTGATCGTCTCTGGGTGCAACACCAAGTGAAAACCCAACTCTCCATTGGCACCCTCGATGGCCGTGTATTGAGAACTCCAGACTCTTTGAGCAGCCGAGACGGCTTGTCTCCACTCCGAAGCTGTGATGTCCGGCTTATTGAGGAGCTCCACGAGAGGTGAGTCCGATTGAAAATCACCGATAGGGAGATTTTCTAAAAGCTGGTTCAGAATTTTTATAGACTGCCGGCACTCTTCAAAGAAGATAAGCATGCGATCGTGGCTGTCTCCATTGATACCCACCGGTACATCAAAGTACATGTCTTGGTAGAAGTAGAATGGACGAGATTTTCTGAGATCAAAATTCACCCCAGCGGCACGTAGACTCGGGCCTGTAATGCCAGCCTGGAGCGCATCCTGAGCGCTAATGGAGCCTGCCTTCAGACGCATGCGGGCCAGCGGGTGCAGCGCCACCATCTTATGAAAAAGGCTTAAACCTTTCTCGAGAGAGCGCACAAACGAGGTGACTTCCTGGATCCAACCTGGCGGCAGATCATGGGAGAGGCCACCGAAGAATGCGGGCCCGAGCGAGAGACGGCGGGAACTGTAGAAGGAGACAAGAAACTTGATGTGATCTCTAAATTCAAGACACACCTGTGCCGGATCCGGAAGTTCGAGATCCATTGAAATATTCTTAAGGACGCCCAAGTGATGATGAATCCGGGAGAGCTCGATGAAGATCATCCGCAAGGCTTGTGCCTTCTCCGGAATCTTGAGATGGAAATAATCTTCCACGGTTTTTGCCCACGTGACATTCACCATGAGGGACTTGTCTGTGCTTAACTGATCGAGCAGTGATGAAGTGGCGTAGAAAGGCTTTTGGCAGATCCGCTCTTCAATGCTCTTCTTCCAATGGCCACTGGCCAGGGTAGACTGGAAGATCTTCCCTTCGCACGATTCAACCGCAAGCTCCCACTGCCCCTTGGTCAGAGGGTGATTGATGTCGAAGAGATACCACTGTGACAGTTCTTCGGGATAAGGCGGTTCGCTCAAGTTTGGATTAGAACGGGGCTTCGGGATCGTGAGTTTTTTCGAGACAGCTTCGTGGCCGCTCATTTTATTAATCACTTCCAGCTCCATCGGGCGCGCGGACGGGAACCAATGAGTGATCGAGGGCACACTCTCCCCCTGGCGCAGGATCATGTGAACTTGCAACCTCTGGTGTGCATCAAGGTGAAAGAGATGGTAGGTCACATCCCAAATGACGTCGCCGAAATTATGGCGATAGACCGGGTGCTGATCGGCACGCGTGAGCACGATGTCTGAGAGCAAGATGAAACCCATGTCAAAGCGCAAAATTTCCATGTAACGGTTTAGATTGCGGGCATCGACACTCACATGGTGGTGGTCATGATCAAAACTATAGGACTCGGCAAAGGCACCTATGTAAAAATCTTTTCGGCTGTTAAAAAGATTCCAGTTAAACATTGGCGACCGCCTCGGCAGCGAGCGCCTGCAGCTGTTGTGGCTCAGGCATGTGGCCCAATAAGACGGCTGATAACTTCACACGAGAGAGCTCTCCCGATGATTTTAACATGTGCCCCTGTTCATCCATTCTCAGCTGAGTGCCCACTCCAGCGACTGGGAGCGGATGCACGTCTAGCATTTCTTCAAGGCGCTCGACGGTGGCATCAGAAAGTGGTCCGTGCAGCACAATCAGGTCTGCTTCATTGGCATCATAAACCCGATAGATCGAGGGCTTGAGGTCGGCGTAGAAACTCGAACGGAGGCTGTCCCACTCACAAGTGGTGCCACCAGTTCCGCAGACGAAGACCCGCAACTTCGAGCGGTAAGCCCAGTTGTTGAGAGTGCGAGAGATGAAGTTAAGCTTTTTCATTAATAAATGTAATCCGCTTCAGTTCAATTTTTGATGTTATGCCGACGCTTCCAGCTCTGAACCTCAGACTTCTGCTTCCAGTTCCCTCTGATTTTTTCATTGAGATCATTTGAGCAAGCAAAGAAACGATCCGGAACTTTAACCCAACCAAAAATTTTTGTGTGCGCGCCTTGAGCCTCTTCGTCCCAGCCGACATAGCGCCAGTGCTCTCCCCGCGCCGCTCGGATCGTTTTCAGCATCAGCGGGATTTCATCAATCGCTTGGTCTATGATTTTGTTAGAGCAGTTGAAGCTTTGAAAATTCTTCATCGCCCGCGTTCCAATGTTTTCATTGTTCCAGTGACCCCGACGGCAGTCAAATTCCCAGCCCTCTTTGTGGAGACGAGTGAAGAGACTGATCCAGGAAATAAAATGGTAGCGGTCGGGATCAGCGGTAGTGTTGCCGGGGTACACGAGCCGCGAGCAGGTGGCCATCTCATTGCCATAGGTACGGAGGAAAGCGCCCAGGCGTTCATTAAAGAACACAGGTTTTTTTTGCTTACGAAGTGTCTCGACGATCTTCTGATACTCTTTGATCTCTTGGCTAGTTTTCGCTTTCCGGTCGAGCATGGTTTCCTGTCCCACTTCCTGCCAGAGTTTGTCGAAGACCGTGAGGCAGGAGCGATAGAGTTTAACCAGCTCGACATTTGAGAGCCGAATCGAGCGTGTTGTCAGATAACTGAGTGCTTCCTGTACCGGAAGCAGCTGACCCACGCGAACAGCCGGGTACTCATCCTCGGAGCTCTTGTTGCGGCCTGGGTGATTTTCTAGCTGCCCGCGGATCTCTTTCCAGTCAACCTTGTCCTGAAAGCTCTGCAGATCAGTGAGTTTCATCAGGTCGTCACGCCTTTCGTCCACCGCCACCAGCACCATGCGATTAAGCCAATCACTCGGCAGCACACACTTCCCAACCGGACAGATTTGTTCGACGTAAGCCGACATAATACGTGCTTGATAAAACTTCTCACCAGTGTGAGTAATACCTTTTCCACCTAGGACGATAATCTGCAGTGGCTCATTGATCTGATCGAAGGTGCGAGGAACAAAACCACGCACATAGAGTGGCTCAGCTTTGATGGTTCCACGCTCTTGCCAGACATCGTTTTGAGAACAGAGGAGATGGGAAAAGTAGCGCTGGCCGCTGGTGACATCAACAGCAAATGCACGCTTATCACCGGGCACAACTAAAGGGATATAGTTTACCATTGGCCCTTTAGACGTAAAACCTGGATTGGGATCATAAAAATAGTGCGGCTGAATCTCACCCTGATAGCTTGCGAGTTGAATCTTGGGATCGATAGAAAACCAATTCGACTCTATGCGAGACAGTAGGTCATTATCCTCTTGATCTGACCATCCGAGCCAAGCACAGGAGGCAAGATTTATCAAAAAGAGGATAGCAATAAATTGACAGAAACTCTTCATCATACCACGATGTTAGGTCATGCGCCCGGGTGGTGGAATGGTAGACACAAGGGATTTAAAATCCCTCGGCATGCTAATCACATCCGTACGAGTTCGAGTCTCGTCCCGGGCACCAATTATTCTTCAGTCTATGGTCATCAAAAAACCGAAGAAAAGCTACGGTTATTTCACAGTTTTAACTCTGCCTTAATTTTTCCATTATCACTCTCATAACGCATGTCAAAAAATAGCTTTTTTAGGTTGTCTCATTTTACAATCATCGGGCGTTGAAACTCTGACCTTTAAAGGTGCTCATGCAATCTAAATACGCTTGGAAGAATCTAGATCTGGTCAACACACTTTTTCTCTGCCTCACGCCTCTCATCGCCGTGGCACTGACTTGGTACTGGCTGAGCACGGAAAGTTTTCAGTGGTCACAGCTCGCAGCAGCTTTTGTGTTCTATGTGTTCTCTGGCATTTCAATCACTGGCGGATACCATCGCCTCTTTGCGCATAGGACATACTCGGCGCATCCGATCGTAAAGTTATTCTTTTTAGTTTTCGGAGCAGGAGCCTTTCAGAACTCTGTCTATAAGTGGGCGACTGATCATCGTACCCATCACGCGAAGGTCGACACAGACGAGGACCCCTACAATATCCAAGAGGGGTTTTTCTATGCTCACATTGGATGGGTCTTCCTGAAAAAAAATAGCATCCTCGATCCGAAGAACGCACGAGATTTAGAAAAAGACGCACTTGTGATGTGGCAGCACAAGTACTACATCTGGATCGCGGGCTTCTCGGGCCTCATCCTCCCCTGCTTGGTCGGAGGCATCTTCTTCGATTCCTATCTTGGCGGCTTGGCCCTCGGTGGTTTCGTGAAAACGGTCCTGATTCATCACTGTACTTTTTTTATCAACAGTCTATGCCATTGCGTCGGAACGACTCCCTACACCGACACGAACTCGGCTAAAGACAGCTGGTACATGGCGCTCTTCACTTTCGGCGAGGGCTACCACAATTTTCATCACTTCTTTCAAACCGATTATCGAAACGGTATTCGGTGGTACCAGTTCGACCCAACGAAATGGCTCATCCAAGCTCTTTCCTGGGTCAAGCTTGCAACAAAACTCAAAGTGACTCCGGTTGAAAAAATTCTCCAGGCGCGCATGAATATGCGCATCCACGGGCTCAAGAAGAAAAAAATTAGCCAAGACTTCATTCAAGAACTTGAAAGCCTCCAGCAAAAAGTCTTGGCGAATTTGGCTGCCTTTCACGAAATGAAGCGAGTCTTCAAGGTTGAGAGAAAACTGAAGAACGAAGTTATCCTTCGTCAGATCAAGGTAAAAATGGAATTGGCGCACCTTGAGTTTCAATTTGCCCAGCGCCAGCTGCAGCTCAAGCTCCAGTTACTCAGCCACGTGACGGCATGAAGAAAATCGGCGTATTTTTTCTTCTCTGCTTTTGCTTGACCATGACCGTGATGATGGCGGTCCACAAGATCAGGGAAAAAAATCGCAAAAACCTTCTTTCTTCCCAGGCCCAGATCATTGGCGAAAACATCGAAGAGCAGTTTTCCAATTACTTCGAACAGATTGCTTTCTCCTCGATCCAGCTCAACAACATCCGGGCGATCAAGAACCTCTCAAAGAAAGAACTTTATCAATTCTACGATGAGGTACTTAAGAATCACCCCTCCGTGCTCGGGATTAATAAGATCAATACCCAAGGGATCATCGACGAAGTCTATCCCGTGGACAAAAACAAGGGTGCACTCGGCAAGACGACTCAATCCCTGACTGAGTTAAATGATCCCCAGAACACAGAAGACCTGTGGGTCTCAAATCCGTTTCAGCTCTACCAGGGCATGCAGGGCTTTGGCTTTTACGTACGCACGGAGAAATTAAAAAACGATTGGCTCGCGGTGGTCATCACCACCGAGGCTTTTTTTAAGCAGTTCATTCCCCATGAATTAGGTGAGAATTTTCATGTCGTTTTTGAGGAATCTGAATCGAGAAAAGAGTATCTTCGCAGCGGTGAAATATCACCATTGGTGCCAGCCTCCACCATCCAGGTGCACAGCTTCCCATTCTACAATCGCCATTTCACCATCACCATCTGGCCTAAGAGACAAAACTTTTCGACCTCAATGCCTTGGTTATGGTCCCTGGCCTTAAGCTTTATCATCACCTCACTGGCGACCCTAGCTTTCGTCTGGTGGAACAAACACTATGAAAGCAACACTCGACTTGAAGAACTCAACCAGCTCCTGCGACTTACCATCCACGACACGTCTAACAGTCTGACGGCGATTAAAGGCTATCTTGAAATGATGAAAGATGACCCGGAGATGGTGCCCGTGGAAAAGCTTTCAAAGCACGTGAGTTTTATCATCGACCTTCTTGATCAGATCAAGGTCATGAAGAAACTTTCCAGCACGAAGCAAGACTGGAAGCTCTCCGAGCATACTCTCTTGCAAATCATCTTGGATGTCTCTGACATCATGTCAGATCGACTGAAGGCCAAGAAACTCTCTCTCACTTATAACCCGGAGCAATTCGTGAACGTGCGGCTGCTGGTGAATAGGAGCCTCTTCACTCACAGCGTGATCGGAAATCTTTTGAATAATGCGATCAAATTCTCACCAGACTCCACGAACATCTCTATTACTTACCACCAAGAAGATCGCTTCCATGTCATCGAGATCATCGATCAAGGTCAGGGCATCAGTCTCGAGAAAATCTTCAACGTTAAAAAACGTAGAATGAACTCCTCGAGCCCTGGAACAAGAGGCGAAGAGGGATCGGGGTTTGGGCTCATGATCGTGCAGCAAGTGATTGAGCTGCATCAAGGAAAGCTAGAATTCAATCACTCGGTAGAGGGCGGTACCATCGCACGCGTGTTTCTACCTATAACTTAATGACCTTTTTTATTTGTTCTTTCTTTGGGACAGCATTTGGATCGATGTCTCCCTCGATAACCCATATCTCGTTGGGCTTCTTGGGATTTCTTAGGTAAGTTAGTTCTACACTTCCGTCAGCAGCAATGGTCTGGATGATCCGGATAGCATCAGGGTCACTCGCACCGATTCCCATCACCTCCTGCTGGCGTGGGTACTTATAAGAAAATTCCTCTCGCAATTGCTTGAGCCGGCCCAGGTCTACATCTTTGTTAGCTCGCTGTGCACCCACGAGGATCCGAGACTTCAGCAGCGCCTGCAGTTCAGGAGCCTTATGAGCGCCGTACTCTCCTACCACCATCGCTCCCATCGCAAAAGCCTTTCCGACCTCCCGGTTTTTTGAGGTCGAGTACCCGTAGCTTTCTCCATAGAGAGGCCCTGTTTCAGAGTGATCGCGAGCCATTCTGACGAGCCCATCTCCAAACACATCGTCATTAAACTTCGCAAAATCTGCCAACGCGGCTTTCCGAATTGTTTCCGCGCTCGAAAGTGCCGTGATGTTAGCTAAGACCGAATTTGATGCCATGTGAGGATGGAGCTGTTTGAACATCGACACGATCTCTTTCTCATTGGCATACTGGGTTTTAGACGCCAGTCCTCGCCAAACGATCTGATCCGAATACCAATTTCGCATTTTGAAGGCATAGAGAGCGGGATCGTTGAAGCTCGCCCTCCCATAGTGAACCAAAAAGTCTTCATCTACGAAACTCAGCTCCAGGCGCTCGATACCTTGCTTGGGGTGATTGTAGTAGAGGTTGTTTTTCTCGAAGACCTCTTTGACTTTCGAATTAATCACGTCCCAGCCTTTGGTGGGATCAGATACCATCAACTCGACTAGCTTCGAGTCCGCAAGCATTTCTCGGTAGGCGATCTCGCGGTAGATCCGTGGGTCGACGTATTCGAGGCCCTCCATCATGTTCTTATTTTTCACGCCTTTTAAGATCATCTCATAAGGGGGGCGGGTGTAGGGAGTGAGCAGCTGCATGGAATGCTCAATCGGTAGGCCGTACGTCAGCCGCTCGACCAGGTCTTCCACCAACTGATCAGACGAGAGCACACCCTGCTTGACCATCAGGCGCCACTCAGCGGCGGTTTTATAGATGTCCGCATTCGGATCAAGGATCCGAGGGGGAGGTAACCCTTCTCTAGCGAACATGTAATACATCAACTCCCGAGTGGATCGCCCGTTGCCGTTGGAGAGAGGGTGGATCGAAACAAGATTGCGCTGGAAGTCCGCCACGAGCTCTGTGAATTTGTCTAAGGATTCTGGGTCATCGATCGTTCCGATCGCCTTGCGCTGCTGGTTGAACCAAGACACCTGCTGATCCACGAGAGCGTTGACCAACTCCTCGTTCATATCCAAGCGGAGTTTTTCAAGCTCAGTTTGTCTTTTCGACAGCTGCTCAATTTGCTCTTTCAACTTTTTCCCTAGAGGACCTCTTCTCCATTGCTCCGTAGCACTTTGATACTTAGAACTCGCCTGTTCAATTTTAAGTTTTAAGCCCTGATACTCCTCGACTTTCTTGACGATCTTGGGGTGAGACTTCCGGATGATGTCTAATCCCTCTTTGCGGATAAGGGCGACATTGGGGTAGTGGATCTCGCCGGTGTAAAGTCCCTTCTTGCTCGTTCCTTCGATCCAAGTGAGATAGGGGTTATCAATGATATTCCGCCTTGTCACCGCATCGATCTCGTAGCCTTCCGGCACGTTCCCGTACCACTCACCGTTTCGAATTTTGCCTAGCTCTTCAATACTGACTTTTTCCACTCCACCTTTCATCATACGTTGGTGAATCTCGGTGAGAGTATCCTTCGAAATCGGCGGTTTCTCCGTCGCTAGCCACGCCCGTGCAGACTTGAAGTTTGAAAAAGTTTTTTTATTGTACATCGCCGACAAGCCCAGGCCAACGAACTCGTCCCCGGCGAGCATGTCCAAGAGCTTCTGAGAGGAATGGGAATAATCGATGAAGAACAAGCTCTCGTAGTTATCCAAAATCTTCTGGGCATCGGCCGCAGAATATTTCTCCTTCACTCTCCTGACAAATTCATTATATTTTCTCGGGTACGTTCCTTTCGCAATGTCCTCA
>JAJTIF010000406.1 GCA_021299675.1 Pseudomonadota bacterium
AAGCGCTTGAAAGAGATTGGCCTGACTAAGAAGTAAAAACGGTAAAAACGGTGCCAGCCTCCGTGGTGCCAGCCTCTCAAGAGGCTGGCACCACGGAGGCTGGCACCTTCTAAAAGAATTTCCGGACCCCAATGCCAATACGTAGATTGGATTGAGTGGTCGATTGATTGGTTCTCTCCTCCAGCACTTCTTCAGTGCGAAGAGTTTCAAAAGCTGATTCAGCAATGAAGTCCCATTCCTTATTGAAGGGAAGTGTGAGCCCGAGCTTGGCAGCGGGAAGAAGGGTAGCCGTTCCCGACTGGACGATGCCTTGCACGTTGGTGCTGGATTGCCCGATGCCCATTCCCGCGCCGATGAACACGCGAGCGTTATAGAACTCTTCCACCGGATCAAAATCATAAATGAGATCTCCTACGATCATCACGCGTTGAGTGTTCAGCGTTCCGACGACTAGGTTGACGACTTCACTCTCGTAGCGCAGACCTGCGTCCCAGGCGAAATGGGGTGTGAACTGTTTTTCGTATAAGATATCCAGCGCCACTCCACCGCGATTGGGATTTTGAGCTTCGACATTCGAGACCGATTCGTTGAGGCCTCGAGTCACAGCACTCTTAAGCAACCAAGAGCGCTTCATGGTCGGTCTGAGATCTTCGATGTATTTGATGCGAGCTTTTTCAGGACTCAGGGCCCAGACGTACTCCTCAGCCGGATGATAAGTCACGAGTGTGCCCGGATCGAAGGGGACTTGCGCCTGCGGGTTGACCACTTCCCACTGAGTGAACTGTGAAGTGACAGTACGGGCCTTGGCAATGAGAGAGACGTTATCGGCGGGGAAGGTGGCCGTGAAATTCTCGGTGATGCCCTGGCGTTTTCCTGACCGAGTCACGAAGCTTTTGCGGGAAGTGGAGACGGTCTGAATCATCAAAAGCTCATAGGCCTGTGCCTGAGAAAGCAGAGTGAAAAAGACGGTCAAAATAAGGAAAAGGGCTCGCATAAACTAATGATATGTCGTCTTTAAAATAAGTGCCAACACTACTTGTCAGGAAAGCCCAGATCAGGGCCTCCATGAGAGGGGCAAGCCCCTCAAAGCAGAGAGCCCGAGCAGCGCTCTCAGGATTATGAGACACTATTAAGATCTTGAGGGCATGGTCGATAAGTGAGTGTTAAGGAGGGTTTTTGAGGTTTTCTCAAATACTACTATTACTATTTATCGTCAGCTGTAATGTGGCCCAGATGAAGCCGCAGATACAGGCCGGCGCCCAAGGCACAGGCCCCAATGCGGGCGTGACTGTGAGTTTTACCTCTGAGTCCTTGATCGGTAACGAAGGTTTTGGTTTCGCCAATCTCACTTTCACACTTTCTCAGCCGCTGGCTGCAGATACGACTTTTAATTTTTCCTTTGCAGGATCTGCTGATGGCAGTTCGAACTGTGCCATCTCCGGCACGGACTACGAGCGACCGGTGGGGGACCAAGTCACGCTAGCGGCTGGATCGACCTCCGGCATTCTCAGTCTCCGCTTGTGCCAGGATACTGTCTTTGAAAACGTTGAAACTATCCAAGTCTCCATGGCCGGAAGCACACCAAGTGTGGTTATCGGAACCTATGGAATCATCTCCTATACCTTGAATGATAATCTTGGTCGTCCCAGTGTGGCCTTCAGAACCGTCGCCACTTCAGTCGATGAAGAAGACGCAGGAAGTGTGCTCTACACCAATCCGCTCGGCAGCCACGTTGAAGTGTTTCTTACTCATCAAAGTGTGGAGACCGTGGGCGCACAAATTTTCCTGTCCGGCAACGCAGTGATCGGCTCAAGTTGTAGTCTTGGGGTAGATTATGTCTACGAGGGAGCTCTCAGTTTTCCCGTAGCAACGATTGAGTTTGATCCCCTAGAAGATTCGATCATTCTCCCCATCCGAATTTGTGGTGATACGGTGATTGAGGGCAACGATTCTATTGCCATGTCACTGCAGGCTCCGGTTAACGCAAGTCTTGGAGTGCAGCAGGACCACAGCTTTACTATGCTCAACGATGATTTTGTGGTTGGTGATACCAATATCGTGGCGAGCATGTTTGCCACTTCAACCGCCAGCAACAACGAAGGCACCACGGTGAATGTGTGGGTGGTTCTCGATGGAACTAAAGACGTCGACACCATTCTCAATTACACCGTCGATTCCACCACAGCCATCACGACAGCTCAGAGGGCCACATTTGGTAGTGACTTCCAGTTTACTGGAAGCAGCTCTCAAACGGGTAGTGTCACGATCCCAGCTTTTACCTCACTGATGAATATCCCGATCCAGATTAATCAGGATTCAATCTACGAGCCCACAGAGAGCTTTTTTGTGAGGATTCTGCCCAGTGAGGACATTGTTCCAGACTCTAATGCAAGTCTTCAGATCACGGAAGTTCCCATCGCCGTTGATCCCGTCGACACCAAGCCAGTCGTGACCTTCTCTCTTTCTTCGCAATCGGTTTTTGAGTCCAATGTCGTCAATAGTCTTATTGTGCGTCTGGTGGATCCTGTCACACAAACTCTCGCGAAAGCTTCCGGAACCGATGTGACTTTCGCTCTCACGGTGAACCCGATCGGTGCTGATCCGGTAGCGGTCATCAACACCGACTATTTTATCTCCACGGGTCTCACGAACCTCACCATCCCAGCGGGACAAACGCAGATGGTGATCCCGCTGAGTATCGTGCAAGACGGAATTGATGAGTTTGATGAGAGGTTTCGCGTCTCGCTCGATCTCACCTCAAGCTTTGATTTAAACTTTGGCACTTACGCCGCCGGTAGCACCCCCAATCAGGATGTGACGATTCTGGATGTGGATGAAGCCCCGAGTGTGAGCTTTACCACTATGGTGACCTACACCACGAGCTCAAACCTAGCGAATACGGCCTATAGTTTTAATTTTCATTTCTCTCGGCTTTCTCAAAAACCGGTGACCATTAATTTCTCGGGAGCG
>JAJTIF010000359.1 GCA_021299675.1 Pseudomonadota bacterium
ACAGACCGGCGACCCGATAATCCTTTTGAGTCTGTGTCTTGACTCGACTCAGTTAGAGAGCTGGGTGAGTCGCTCTGAGCTCTCGGAGATTGGTCTCTTTAGTTTTGGTTTTGAAAGTCTCACGAATCTCACTAAATCCGGCGAAGCTGTGTTCGGTCTCATACTCCCCATCGACGTCCTCTTCCCTCAAGAAAGAGCCACTTTGTGGGTTGTGAATCATCCACCGGCAGAGTTTCCGACTGGCTATAACGTAAGAACAATGGAGGAATAATATGTTTGGAGCATCAATTAAAAAATCAGACTACCGCGAAGAAGGAAAATCTCTTTCGGCACTCTTTAAAACGTCGATGGGCGATTTTAAGATTAAGCTCTTTGCCGACAAGTGTCCGGAGACAGTCTGGAACTTCGTCAATCTGGCCGAAGGTCGCCAGGATCATGCTCGTGGCGGAAATTTTTATGATGGTCTTGTCTTTCACCGAGTCATCGATCGCTTCATGATCCAAGGCGGATGCCCTGAGGGCTCTGGCCGCGGAGGCCCGGGTTATCGCTTCGCCGACGAGTTCAACCGTGACCTTCTTCACAAAGGTCCAGGGATCCTCTCGATGGCTAACGCTGGTCCCGGCACCAATGGCTCACAGTTTTTCATCACTCTCGCCCCAACTCCTCACCTCGATGGTCGTCACACTGTATTTGGTGAAGTGGTAGAAGGCATGGAAGTTGTCAGCAGCATTGGCAGAACACCTGTGGGCATGATGGACCGCCCGAAGACAGATGTCGTCATTCAATCAGTCCAAATCATCAGAGAGTAGGCGCACCATGAGATCACTTCTTTTGCTTCTCCTCCTCGCTAGTTGTGCTCAGTTCTCGCGCCCGCAAGGCGGTGAGTCTTTCTACGCAGGATCGGCGACCGAGTATGATGCGAAAACCAACGAAGTGATTCGTGAGGCTGAAATTCTTTTAGATACGGTGGTGCAAAACCAGGGTGAGAAAATTCACGCTTGGTTTTACACCGGACCTAGCAAAGGAGTGAAGCTCGACGTCTTCCCCTCCATCTCCACACGCACGGAGAATCCCTTGGTCTACGTCATGACTCATCGAGATGGGTCTTATTTGGGGAAGCATTTTTTTTACTCAGAAAAAAGAGATAAGTGGCGCGTGGAGCTCTACTTTGTGAACGGCGATGTGAACATCATCGACTACGTTGCCCATAACGGAGAAATGGAGTTCACACAAAACATCACACGTGCCGATGGCTCGCCAGTTATGCGTGTGCTGGGAAAACTCAAGGTCACCGACAAAGCAGAGTTTGCCAAGCGCCGAGAGGCCCTTACTCAAGCTAAATAAGGATTTTCTCTACTTGGAGCTGAATCGTCTCGTTGCCATTGAAACGATTGATTCCAAGGCCGAATTGCAGCGTAAAGGGAGTCTTCTCCTGATTTTGGAAAACATCATCAGGACTCGGCTCGTTCCACTTCCCAAGGTAATTGAAGCTGATTCCACTGAAATGAGTTTGGGGAGCCTTTAGCGGTGAGAAAGTCCACTTCACGTGGGCGTCTTTGAGGATACGGAAACTTGCAAGCTTGACCCCTTTCATTCTGAACACCGGGCGTTCGTTGCCATTGCCGAAGGGCTCAAGGTGAATCAAGTCTCGCACCAACTGGGGCGAGATGTCCTCGGGGCTCAATTCAATGTCCCAGCGCTCTTGTTTCACGCGCAGGATCTCAGGTACCTTTGCCACAACCGCTTGCAGGCGCTCTCTAATCAAGGGCAGATTTTCCGCCTTAAAGGACATACCAGCCGCCGCCTTGTGACCGCCGAACTTTAGGAAAAGATCGCGACAGCTTTCAAGGCACTCAAAGATATTTAATTCACCGGCCGTGCGTGCGGATCCTTTGATGATGCCTTTTTCTTCAGCATTAGTGAGTACTATCGCCGGAAGCCCATAGAGCTCCACGAGCTTACTCGCCACAATTCCCACCACCCCTTCGTGCCAGTCGGGGGCGTAGACGATATTGATGGCCGTGTGGCTGCTCATGCTGGTCTTCACCACTTCCTTGGCGCTATCCACGACTTCGGCTTGAATGATCCGCCGGTCACGGTTCGAGATCTCGAGGTGCTGGTAGTGTTCCCGGGCTTCAGCTGCTGTGCTTGCGATCAAGAGTAGCAGCGATCGTTCTGGGTGATCTAGGCGGCCCTTGGAATTGATCATCGGGCCGATGTTAAAAGCAATCTTCTCACTGGTCACTTCGGCTTTGAGCTCTTCGGGGTTAAAAAACGCCAAGAGGCCCGGGTACTTACAAGTTGGGATCTGCTTCAAGCCGTGGCGAGAAAGTTTAAGGTTCAGCGGCGTGAGGACGGCGAGGTCACAGATGGTGCCGATGGCGACGAAGGGGAGGAGGCAGTAGATGCTCTCTACCTTTTGGCCCGCGGCCAGTAGCAACTCTCTTACTTTCACTGCGAGAGCGAAGGCCACACCCACACCGGCCAGCGATCCAAGCTCTGACTGGGGCTCGTCGCGACGATTCGGATTCACCACCGCATAGGCACGCGGGATGTGAGCGGCAGCATCTTTGTGATGGTCCGTGATGATGAGGTCGATGTTTTTCTGAAGGGCGTACTCGGCAGTTTCGATGTTCGAAATCCCACAGTCGACTGAGATCAGCACACTGACATTTTTTTCAAGTGCATTATCGATAGAGACAGGGTGAATACCATAGCCCTCGACGAAGCGTGAAGGCTGGAAAGTTTCGACGTGCACCCCGAGCATCTGAAAAAAATGATAGAGCAGAGCACAGGAAGTGGCACCATCCACATCGTAGTCACCGTAGATGCCAATCTTTTCATTTTGAGTAAGCGCCACAACAATACGTTCAGCTGCTTTTTGCATGTCGTGCATTTGTGTGATGTCGGGAATGTCTTTGAGGTTCCAGGAGAGATACTCTTGAGCTTTGTCGCCTTTGAGTCCTCTTTTTTCAAGTAAGCGCTGAAGGGCCGGGTGCAGGGATTGTTGCGTCATGGAAAAACACTAACAAACTCACCACAAAACGTAGAGACCTTTGATAAAAGTTTCTTCTTCAAGGTCTTCGCTCTTCTCAAAGAGAAGATGGAATTTTTCAGTCTTATTCTGGTGAATCTTGTCAAAATATTGAAGAGGGAGAAACGCCTTCTGGCATTTCAGGCATTTATCGGGTTCAACCGCTGTTTCAAAGCAATGACCACAGGCATGACACACTTTAAATAAGGATTTTTTACCCTTAGTTTTTTCTAATTCATTCATTTTTCTCTCACGGTTGCAGGTTCCGCTAGAGAGCTTGTCGACCCAATCTCAATAAAATTTAGAAAAAAAAGCCCCACTAAATTAGTGGGGCTCTTAAGGGGGGGAGAATTCAGGAGACAGAGGGCTTAGTTAAACATTTGTGGAGCGATACCGGCCTGAACCATCGGCGCCTGCTGGGCTTGAGCCGGGAGGATCTGACCTACTGGAGCTTGGGTCTGCATATTACCAAATTCTACTTGTGAGCGGTTACCATCCATCACACCGGGCATTCCAAAGTTAAAAGAGCCGGGCATGTAGTAAGGCGACTGCTGCTGCATCATCAGTGGGTGGGCTTGTTGTTGCATGCTCATCTGAGGCACCCCCATCTGTGGCATACCGCCGTAGTAATTGTTAATCACTTGTGACTGAGGCTGCTGCGGCTGCATCCATGGGTTAAAAGGATACTGGCCAGAGACCGCGTTTTGCCAAGGAGATTGAACTTGTCCCATGGCGTACGTGCTCGGCATGTAGCCCTGACTGAAGTAGTTGTAGCCCTGGCCCATTTGACCTTGCTGGCCTTGCTGACCTTGTTGGTTCATCTGGCCCATGAAGCCCAAAAGAACCTGGTTGAGGCCCAGCATCACCTGAGTGAACTGCTTCTGTTGATCGTTTAATTCTTCAATCTGCTTGGTGAGTGCCGTGAACTTGAATTCAGACTCGCACACAAAAATGTCATGCTTTTCTTTCTGCTTACGGAGCTCTTCACGCTTATGCGCCAGACGCTCTTCGCGCTCAGCAATCTCGGCTTCTTTGGTGAGCAGTTCCTCATTTTTCTTCTTAAGTTCAGCTTCTCTCTCGGCGATGATGGCGTCGCGCTTTTCAATCTCCGCACGAGCTTCGGCTACTTTCTTATTGGCTTCATCTAAAGCGATCACGGCTGCTTCTGCGGCAGTCTTGGCTTCCGTGAGAGCAAGCTTCGTGGCTTCAAGCTCTTGGGCGTTGACTTGAGCGGAAGCTTCCATGGATTTCACTTGTGCTTCCAGTTCACTGATGCGAGACACGTGAGCTTTGACGGCTTCTTCGAGCTCTTTAATGCGAGCTTGGTTTTGTGTATTTTGTTCAAGGCTTTGGGCCAAAGAAGACTGCGACTCACCCAATTGTGCTTGGAGGAGCTTGGCTTTTTCTTGCTCGGCTTTGATGTCTTCATTTAATTTTTTGATCACTTCCGGATCATTCACTGTCACATTAATGACCGTGTTGTTTTGCACCAGAGTCGCCTGGAGGCGAGTGAGGTTCGGAAAAGTTGGTGGTACAACTTCATCAGAGGCAATAGAGCGGTACGCCTGGTGATGGTTCAATTCATGCTTAAAGTGCTTGTGGGCCAGTGGTGTGGCCAAGACGGCGAGGGCGGACATAGTCCATACCCAGTGCTTAGTTGTTTGCATAAGATTCTCCTTGTAAAAATTTCACCCTTGCCTTGACTACTTCAAGATCTGTGCCAGTGGGCTTTAAGCACTTAAAACCTCGTTTACAGGCCTAAATTGGGTGATTTTTCAATCACTTAACCCTTGCCAGTGGGTCTCTGCTTTTCTAGTCTGAAAGCTTTGAAAGTGAATAAATTCCATTCACCGCGCGACTAATTGTTTAGAGAATAGACACTTCTGCCTGGAGACCCCTATGCCCCTTCGCCCAAGTCTTTTGATATCTCTTCTGCCACTCTTTCTTCTGATTGGGCTCTTGGCACTTAATATCAAGCTCTTTGGCGACGGCGCTACTGCAGGCCCTAACCAGCTGGCCCTGATGGCAAGCGCAGCCTTCGCCGCGCTCTTGGGTCTAGTCGTTTTAAAAATTGACTATAAGAGCATGGAGCACAAGCTCATCGAATCCATTGGTCTCTCGATGCAAGCGGTACTGATCCTTTTAGTCGTCGGAATGCTGATTGGACTTTGGATCCTATCAGGAGTGGTGCCGACCATGATCTACTACGGCATTCAGATCGTGCACCCGCATTTCTTTCTCCCTATGACCTGCCTCATCTGTTGTCTCGTATCCATCGCGACGGGGTCGAGTTGGTCGACCGGCGGCACAGTGGGAATTGCTCTGATGGGAATCGGCAAGGCGATCGGTATGCCAGAAGAGATGGTGGCAGGAGCGATCATTTCGGGCTCGTATTTCGGCGACAAACTCTCGCCGCTTTCAGACACCACCAATCTCGCTCCGGCGATGGCAGGCACAGATCTCTTTACGCACATCCGTTACATGCTCTACACCACCATCCCATCCATTGTGATTGCTCTGATTCTTTATACGATCGTGGGCTTCACGCGCACGGCTGGAGAGTTGGACAGGGCTTCGATTGATTTGATCACCAAAACTCTTGATGAAACTTTTTGGATCTCACCAGTGGCTTTCCTGCTTCCAGCGCTGGTTATTATCCTCGTCGCCAAACGTATGTCCGCTCTGCCGGCCCTTTTCCTTGGAGCACTGGCCGGAGGACTGCTCGCACTCATCACCCAACAAGATCTACTGGCGAAACTCTCGGGCGAGCCTTTCAGTTTTCTGAATGCCTGGAAAACCACCATCGAGATCGCCCACGGAGGGATTAAACTTGAAACCGGTGTGTCGACGATTGATTCATTACTTTCTCGTGGTGGTATGAGCAGCATGCTCAACACGGTATGGTTGATCATCATGGCCATGGCCTTCGGAGGCATCATGGAGATGACCGGCATGCTCGGGCGCATCGCCGATGCTATCCTGAGTGGAGTGAAGGGGACCGCGAGTCTCATCACAGCTACCATCGCGAGTTGTTTCACCATCAACGTCACCGCCGCCGATCAATACCTCGCGATCGTGGTGCCGGGAAGAATGTTCCGGGCCGCGTATAAGAAAGCGGGCTTGGCGCCTGAAAACCTCTCGCGCTCTCTGGAAGATGCCGGCACGCTGACCTCGGTGCTGGTGCCCTGGAACACTTGTGGGGCATACTTTAGTGGAGTACTCGGGATAGCCACTCTCAGCTACGCGCCCTACGCCTTTTTTAATTGGATTAATCCTCTCGTGGCCATTGCGATTGCCGTAATCGGGTTTAGAATAAGAAGACTCTAAACAAGCCTCAGGATAGTCGTTCATGAAGAATAAATCCAAGAAGGGGCGCGCGCCCCGCAAGATCGATTTTAACGTTGATCCAACTCATTTTTTTAACCGCGACCTTTCATGGTTGCAGTTTAACCGGCGTGTCTTGAACGAAGCTGCCGACGAGCGCACACCTTTAATCGAGCGCCTGCGCTTTTTGATTATCTTCGCGGCGAACCTCGATGAGTTTGTGATGAAGCGAATTGGGCGCATGAAAAAGCAGTTTGAGTCAGGCCTCTTGCACAAGACGGTCGATGGCATGGGGCCTCAGACTCAGCTCATCACCACACGCAAGCACATCCTCGAAGACATCGAAAACCAACAGAAGATTTTTAAATCCCTCATTCCGCTGCTGGAAAAAGAAGGCGTTAGCTTTCACACCTACGAGGACCTTGATCCTGTCGATAAGCAGTACTGTGATGACTACTTCCATCGTAAAATTTTTCCTGTCCTCACTCCCTTATCTGTGGACACCGGTCACCCTTTTCCTTTTATCTCAAATCTCTCCTTCTCCTTGGCCGTCATCTTACGCAACCCGCAGTCGGAGGCGATGATCTTCTCGCGCGTGAAGATTCCCCAGGGCGTATCGTCTTGGTTGAGGCTACCAACGGATGCTCCAGGGAAGTTTCGTTTTGTCCGCGTGACTTCGATTGTTAGAAACAATCTTTCCTACCTTTATCCAGGCATGGAGATTAAGCAGATCATTCCCTTTCGCGTGACTCGTAACGCTGACATCGATCACCGTGATGACGAAGCCGAAGATCTCATGAGCCAGGTGGCAGAGGGACTTAAAGAGAGAAGACTCGCTGAGTGTGTGCGCTTGGAGATTTATAAAGACACAGACCCCGCGATGTTGAGTTTCCTTAAGGAGTCCCTTGAGATTTCAGATAATGAAATCTATGTCATCGACTATCCCATGGACTACACCTCCTTTAAGATCATCGTCGATCTCGATCTCCCACACTTGAAGTATCGCCCTTGGGCACCGATCGTTCCAAAATCCTTTCAAGAGGAAGGTAACGTCTTTCAGATCATCCGCCACGGCGATGTTCTGCTTCATCATCCCTATGAGAGCTTCACCGCCACGGTTGAGCGCTTCATAGCTCAAGCCGCCGAAGACCCGAGTGTGCTGGCGATAAAAATGACTCTCTACCGTACCGGTGATAACTCGCCCTTCGTGAGAAACCTCATCAAGGCGGCGGAAGCGGGCAAACAAGTGGTGTGCTTGATCGAACTGAAGGCCCGCTTCGATGAAGAGAGAAATATTTTCTGGGCCAACAAGCTCGAAGACGCTGGCGTGCATGTTGTCTACGGGATCTTGGGACTAAAGACTCACACAAAGATATCTTTGGTCGTGCGCCAAGAGTCGGATGGCGAGATCTTGAGTTACGCCCACGTGGGCACCGGAAACTACAACGTCGCCACCGCTTCGCTCTACACGGACATGGGGCTTTTGACCTGTGATAAGCGCATCACACATGAAGTCATCGAGGTTTTTAACTACCTCACCGGCAGCTCACTTAAGACCGACTACCACCACATGATGGTGGCGCCGATCAACATGAAATCAACTTTCTTATCAAAAATTAAAAATGAAATTCAATGCGCCAAGAAAGAGGGCAGGGGGCTGATCATCGCCAAGATGAATAGTCTGGAAGATGAAGTCATCACCGAAGCACTCTACGAAGCCTCAACGGCTGGTGTGGACATCTATCTCTACGTGCGAGGCTTCTGCTGTCTGAAGCCGGGCGTGAAAGGATTGTCGGAGAGAATCCGTGTGACGAGCATCATCGGTCGTTTTCTGGAGCACTCACGGATCTTCTATTTCTCGGGCGGCCAGAAGGACCCACTGCAAGGAGAGTTCTGGATCGGCTCCGCGGATTGGATGCACCGAAATCTCCACAATCGAGTGGAGCTGATCGCACCGATTCATGATCAAAAGATCAAAGAAAAAATTTGGGACTTCCTGGAAGTCACCGCTCACGATCACCGCCGCGCTTGGGATCTTCTGCCTTCTGGCGAGTACGTGCAGCGCCAGCCGCGAGTGCCGGAAGAAGAGCTGGGTAGCCAAGAAGTCATGATGGCCAAAACAGCCATGCGTGAGAAAAATCTAGGAGGCGAATGAAGCTGGTATTTATTCGACATGCCCATGCGGAAGGTCACTTTCTGCAAAAGCCCAAAGAAGATTGGTTGCGAGAACTCACCCTTAAGGGACGCCGACAGTTCGCCACCAACCTTAAATCCATAAAGCCCTATCTTCCTCCACCTGACGTCATCTTTTGTTCACCGCTGGTGCGCTCGATTCAGACGGCGGAGATTGTCTGGGAGAGTTGGAAAGGGGCTCAGCTCGAACTCATCACAGATCTTGACCTCTTGGATGATCCTCGACACCTGGTTGAGCACATCTCCATCTTGCCCCATGAGGGGACGTATTTTTTTGTGGGGCATGAGCCGCATTTTTCATCAGTGGTGGCAGGGCTTCTAGGCCTTCATCCAGAGCATGATTTTTTGCGCTTCAAGAAAGGTGGCTTCTTGGTGATCGAAGGAGAAGTGTGGGACGGGTTTATGATGACCATGTTCGCGCCACCGAAACTGATCGAAGCTCTAGCGTAGGTGATCAAAGGAGCGATGGTTGTTGTTCACCATGCTCATCAGTAGCCCTTCTTTCAGCCCGACTTTTGGAAGTATGACTTTCTTCGCACTCAATTCTTGCATGAGCCGTAGGGTGAGCAGTGTTGCGGGCACGATCACGTCGGCGCGATTCGGTTCGAGTTTGAGGCGGTGGATCCTCTCGGTATAGCTCATTTTCGCCAGTGAGCTAGCCATGCGATTGATTTCCGTCAGGGCACATTCCGTGCTTGGTTTTTTCATGAATTGGCGGCGCAGTTTTCCGATCCGGCGCAGATTTCCTCCCGTGCCTATGAAGAGGTCCGGGGAGCGGGTCCCAAAGCGTGAGCGCACGAAACGAGTCATCTCCAAAGAAACATCATCGATGTGGTGCTGCTGATCCTGCAGCTGCTTCAGACGAATCAAACGGACGGTTCCGACATTGAAGCTATGGGAGGCGAGGAGCGCGCCGTTCTCAACCAAGCTGATCTCTGTTGAGCCGCCACCGATGTCCATCAATACGGCCCGCTTATTGTTGAATTTAATCTGCGTGCGAACAGCCTCGAAGATCATCTGCGCTTCCGTTGCACCGGAGATGACTTCGATTTCGATTCCCGTGATGGCCTTCAGGTCTTCAATCAAAAGTTTTGAGTTCCGGGCATCCCGCATGGCACTGGTCGCGATCGCCCGGACGTCAGTCACGTTGTAGGCGCTGAACAAGTGGAGGAGTTTGATGAAGGCCTCTTCTGTCTCCCGTATCTTTTGCGGGGAGAGAAGCTGGTTTTGAAAGACTGCCTCGCCCAGGCGCAGGGGGAAGCGCAGCGAGCGGATGATATCAATCTTATGGGCTGAGACTTGGGCGATCACGGCCCGCAGAGCATTTGATCCGATGTCGATAGCGGCAATGGTCGAAAGGCTAGGGTGGTGGCGCAGGCTTTGAATCATTGAGGAAATCTTACATGGCATCTCGCTCTTTGGCCCATCTTGATTTATCTTAGGCCGAAATAATGAACGTCTCGAGGTCACTATGTGGAAAAGATTCTTTCGCCAAGAGCGCAAGCAAGTAAATTTCATGCTTACATCTCCTAAGTCAGGTGTCATGACGGTACCTGTACGTGAGTTGACCTCACAAAAGCTTAGAAGCCTGCTCGAAAATCATGCTCAGGCCTTGCATTTTCAGGGCCCCGAAGAGCGCCTGCTGAATCTTTTGCGTGATCTTGGGCCTCAGGAGTCACTCAACCTCGATAACTGGAAGATCATCGATTCAGAGAACAATACCCGTCTGGTGCAAGTCAAGCTGAGTGGAGACCGTGAAATCCGTCGTGTCGTTAAGCTGGTCCCCTAACTAAGTCTTTTGAATGTCAAAAATTTAGACAGCACTTTTCATAAGGTGACAAAAATCTATTCGCCACATATTTCGCGATATCAGACTCTTAGCCTTTTTATTTAGCGGTACCAATTTTGCAAGAATGTAGCCATCAACGAGGATGGTTACGTGAAATTAAGCTTTCTAGGGCTCTTATCTCTGCTCTTTATGACGACCCAGGTCTGGGGTCAATCCTTAGATTTTCGTCTGGGTGGGAACCGCTACATGCTGGGCATGAGCGGTGACTACGTTGAATCAGACACGGTTCGTGCACGAGTGTTAAGCATTGACGTCGGCGGCCGTATTGAAGGCAAGCTCGACGAGGACTTAAGTTACCACGTCTGGCTTATGGGAAGCTTTGAGAACGGCTCGAATAAAGCCACGGGCGTGATCGCCGAGTATGAGCCGAACCAAGCGATCAACCTGCGGGAAGGTGGACTCATCTATCGTCCGCTCTCGTTTTTGCGTCTTGATATCGGCTCTCTTAACCAAAATGATTTCCAATCACCGCTCTTAGTGTGGAACACGGCTTTTGCAGGCTTGTCTCTAAAGGTTCATTTCGGCGGCTTCTACCTTCGCGCCATGCAGGCGATTCCCAATAACAACATTCTCACCCGCCGGGCGGGAGGAATTGACGAGGGGAATCCACTCTTCACCACAGGCACTCTCGGCTACCAGTTTTCGAATGATGATGTCGGTCTCCACCTTGCGTTTACGCGTTTTAGTTTTTCTTCTCTTTCATCTCAGGTGGCGATTAATTCAAAAGATCTTGGTAACTCTACTAATGGCGTGGGCACAGCGACTCGTTTCCTCTACGGTTTTGAAGGCAACAACGTCTCCAGTGACTTGAACTGGAAGTTTAAAAAAGATTGGCAGCTTCAGGCCAACGGTCAATATCTCTTTAATGAAAAAGCACCTAATGGTCGTAACCAAGGTTACCTCGCTGAGGTTGGCGCCGGGCTTTCGCACTTCACGGTCCGTGTCGGTACCTTCAAAAACGAATCTGATACTGCGCCGGCTTTCTACAACGCCCGCACTTTCGGTCACAACAATGTGAAAGGTGAAGTTGTCTCCCTGGTGAGCGAAGGTAAAGACTCTTTCATGCGCCTCTCTTATGTGAATTCAAAAACGATCGGATTTAACGTCCATCAAACAGATATGCAGATAGTCAACTTCAGCATGGTGAGAAATTATGATTTCTAAAACATTCCACATCGCCCTCCTTTTGACCACGGCCATGCTGGCCGGCTGTTCGACTGACGTTCCGGACGTGAACGAGCAGGCCGATAGCTCATCCTTCGAACTCACGCCGGTCGAACTTATCAGCAGTGAGGTAAAATCGAGCGACGCAAACTGGCCTGATCTTAAAGACCACGCCAACGTGAGTTTTCGCACTTGTGTAACGGATACGGCGTACCTCGAGCGCCTGGTGGGAGAGCGCTTTCAGGTAGAAACATCACAGGGCCTCGTCTCTCGCGTGACAAACACCCAGGGCTGTATCACTTGGAATGAAGTGATCCCCTTCAGCTACCTTGAAGACGAAAAATTCATTGAGATCAACGGATCGATTCGTGCCAATGGCAATTTTCGTGGAACCAGATCACTTAAGCTCGCGCTCAACCCCTGGAAAGAAACTCTCGTTGATCAGAGCCATGGCCGCGTTCAGACCACCAGTAACTCTCTTCGTCAGAATGAAGAAAGTTTCGGCAACCGCATCGCCACCACCACCGCCACACTCAGTGTGTTGAAGCAAAACTTCCACACGGACCAAACGCACCTTGAGCTGGAAGTGACCACACAGCCACAGCTCATCCGTCGTAACCTCACGGGCTCTCTTGTGCGTGAAGCTTTCAACGGTGGTAAATTCGTAGTGAGTTATTTTCTCGTGAGCCGCAATATCTCAACGAACCGTCGCCGGGTGATTAATGAGGTCAAGCAAGTCGAGACGATCACTAACGATGGCCGACTCAAGTCGCGCGTGAGATTTGTCATTTTGGAAGGCATCAAACCTAAAGACGTCATTGAACTCGGCATTAAAATTAAAGCACAGAATGCTCCCGTTGAGCTGGGCTCGAGCGAAGGCTTGTTGCCGATTAAGCAGCTGGACGGAACCGTTGCCAGTGAACTCCTTGAGCTCCCTGAAAATCTTGAGACCATTTCCTTAAACACACCAATGAGTCTTGGAGCAGAATCGTCCTCGGATGACTTCGGCTTCATCATCGACTCTGTTACGATTCGCCCAGGCTCCGAGGGGGGAGAAAACTCAAGTGGTGCCTCTGATAAGAGAACTGTTGATGCGATTTTTCAAGTCTGTATGGTTGACTCCCTGATCAAGGCTTCAATTGTAAACTATCCCTTCCGTATCTCTCTTAAAGACTCGGCTAATGCTCAGATCTACTCTGGTCAAGTGACCACAGAAGCCAGAACCGGCTGCGCGAACTTCCGCGCCACTATTCCTTATCGTCGTTTTGATGTGCAGAAGTGGAATGATTACCGCATTGAGATGAGCAGTACTCGCGAGCCCTTCGTTGAAATTACGAAAGATCGCTTCGTCAGCATCAACCCATGGATCCGTAGTGGTGACTTCGGCATCGATAAGGCGGTGGGGACACCTCCGACAGTGACCAGCACTGGTGCCACTCGCCCTAAAATTGTGATGCATAACTTGAACTATAACTTTATGGGTCACCCACAGACTGGCGTTAAACTCAACAAGTCCCTGGACCTCCAGTTCAGCCGCACCTACATGCTTGAGTTGCAGCCGATGATCCAGATGGATCACCGCTTTGAGGGGGAAATGCAGGGGCAAGAGCGACTCACATCTGGACGCTACCGTCAGCGTGTCCTGGTGTTAGCGCCGAAGGCGAACGTGAGTGTGGACTTCACTTCAGAAGTGAATCTTCGTGACTACCACACTCTGACCGCGCACGAGCAGAACGTGAACGTGGAGGGGGGCTTCATCCGCTCGAGAGTGGAATTCCCACTGCTCTTCACAGACCTCATCGCTTTTAGCCATAAGAACATCATTCTTGTTGAGCTCTCTCCTCTTGAAACAGGCTCATCACTGCAAGCGGGCTATTTTGTCGGGACCTTTATTGGCAGCCGTCCGCAGGGGAGCATCGGCACGAACCTGGAGTCAAAGAAGTCACTTTCCACAAGAGACATCAATATCTCCCAAACTCTTCTCGCTCGTATCCGTGACCTGCGCAATAAGCTGGCCAGTGACGCTGTTATACCCAATAACAAACAAAACTTTATCGCTGCTCTTCAGCGTGACCTGAAGGGGTCTGTCTCTGTGATTGATCATCAAACTCATAAGGTCGCCAAGAAAGCGCTCTCGGCAGTGGTCTTCGATGGTGAGCAACAGTTCAAGAATCAAGGCATGCTTTCTTCGGTGCAGACCATTGGACAGTTAATTGCCAACCCAAACACACTTCCAGCTTCAATGATCAATGACATCTGTCATGCCTTCTATCCGAGAAATCAGGTCACAAAGCAGATGACTTATCCACCAGCGACTGGTTTTTCCATGTCGATCCCTTACGATTCATCCATCACTGGGTTTGAGCACAAGCGCTGTGTACAAAACTTTAAGGCGCACTTTGAGATCACTCGTGCCCATCACATTTCTGCCATCACAGCTCAGCCTCGTGGGATCCAGTCCGATGCCGGACACCTGGTTCGTTCAGGTCAAACTGTTTATACCACAGGCATGCAATACACCAATACTACTGGAACCAGTAAGTCAGACTATTTCCAGTACGGCTGGAGCGCGAGTATCGGTGCGACACTTTCTAAGGTCGCTTTCCTGAGTGGAGATTTCGGCATGAGCGGTGGTCACCGCTCAGATGTCTTCTCAAGTGACGCGGATAACTCTGTCTTGAGCCGCCTGAATAATACTTCTGTCATCTCGGGCCAGCGCTTTGTGTACGATCGATTCAATGTTGATTTTCAAGCGCGGGTTATCAAGTGTGTGATGATCAATCCTAAAGTTGTTCAATCTGAAATCCCGCAGGCTTCTCTGACTCCATCAATCATCGACGCTTTCCGTACTCGTGGCCCTCAACTTCAGGCCGTGACCGCAGCGAAAGTGATTTACCTCTGTAAGTCTGCGCTTGACGTTGAAAACTATTCGGAGAGTTTCTTCTTTGTCAAAACAGGCGAGCAGGGCACTCTTAGTGATGCCGATGACATGAGCGGAAAACTCACAAGTATCATCCGCGGGCAGAAAGCTTTCGAGCGCTTCCGCACGGATATGATCGAATCCCAGCGTCCATTGATTTTCGTAAAGAATCAGGATGCCTCTCTGGTGCAGCGCTTTGATCACCACATGAAAAACCACGGATCAGCTATTGATTTTGATAAACGACTTGACTTTACCATCCCCGGATTAATCGAACTTTAAGAGGATTTATGTTTAAAAAATTTTTATCTCAGATTCTGATTGCAGCCCTGGTCTTACCGATTGTCGTGTCCTGTAAGGACAACGGCAATGATCCTCAGCTTACACGAGAACTGAAGCGCTTGTCTCGTGACGAGAGCTTATCGGCTGAGGGGCGAGAAGAAGCCGGTGTTATTCTTAGTCAAATGGAAGAGATTCAGACTGTGTTGACTAAGAATCCTGGCCTCAAAGCTCTTCCGGGCAATAGTGCCCGCGTGAGTCCGGAGCGTGCGGCGAAGATTCACCACGAGAACGCAGAAAAGACTTTTGCTCTTTTGGATGAACAGAATCAACTGATTCACGCCATGGCAGAAAACGTCAAGCGTGTTTCAAAAATCAAATACGACCATCAAATGGATGTCGCAAAGATTGCTGAGACGGAGACACTTCTTCTCATGAATCTGCTTGTGCTAAGACACATCACTCAGTCGGCTTCACGTCGCATTCTCATGCTCATGACAAAATTTGATAAGCCCTACTTTGATAATCTCTCAGAGAACTCGGCTACCAAACAGCGCCTGCTCTCCGATTATTCGACGGCTTTAGCGATCTCTTCGATCACGGCTAACGATCTGCGTGTGACCCTCAAGCAGTTGGTAGAGCTCAAAAAAGACGCTCTTCTGTCGGACACTCTGAAGCTCACCATCGATCGTGTGGTTGGTGGGTGTGCAGGTCATGAAAGATTGGACCGCGGTCAGGTGGATAAGTTCGCTAAGGAAAGTCTCACGTCCACTGCTCAAGAGAGCTTGCAGAAAACCATGGCAAGCTATCATGATCTCATGAAAGCCAAGTCTCTTCTCTTTGATCCTGCTAACCCGGATCATCCGATTGTGCATGTGCTGGTGATTGTTTCAAATCTTTCATGGGGTCTCATCAATACGATGGTGGGTCTTGGATTCGTGATCACCGCGGCGATTGTTGCTCCAGTGACACAGGTGGCGGGTGCTGGTGTTCGCGCCATGGGTTACGAGCCGCTCTTCATGGAAATGCGCATGCCGAAGTTGAGAATCGCAGATAGTGGCATGCAGATCTACGCTGATGTGTGTGGCCTTGGCTTCATCCCAAGTAAGATGAGTGCTGGTCTGTTTGAGCTTGATTTTTGCACAGGCTATACCTTTGCCAGCGATCACGAGGCGGGGCATGCGAAGCAGTCGGCGCTTTTGGGGCCGCTCTACTTTCCCGCAGCGATTTTAAGTTACATCTTGAACATGGGTCATGGCGGATTTATCGAGGATTGGGCAGATGCTTGGGCAACGACTTAATTTAATCATCATCCTACTGCTCACAGCACTTGCGAGCTGTGGTCGTGCTCCTGAACTTTCAGGGGCACCACAGTTTGTGGCCGGGCAGATCACTGTGCCCGGTGATGGCAGTGGACTCTCGGTGGATCGCAGGGCCACACGCACCTGGCGGGATTATGACGGTGATGGACTTTCCGATCGATTGGATTGGGACATGGATGGTGACGGTGTTGCTAATCTTGTGGATCAGTATCCCTTCGATGAGAAGCGCTGGGGTGAAGATAAAAACAAAAACGGCATAGCAGATTTTATTGATCTCTCCCTGTCTATGGATTCACAGAATCAGTCACTGGCGCACTATCAATTAGAGATTTTTAAGCAGACATCCTTGGTTGTTATCCAGGGGAGTGCTCGCTTCAGTGAAACTGAATGGCAGGCACTGCAGGAGATTGTGACCTCGGAACAGTTGACTAGCGTGATCCGGTTTAGCCACGTGAAAGTCCTGGTTAAATATGACAGAAATGCTCAAGTGGATCTTCGCCGTGCTGATTTTGATGCTCACTGGCAGCAGCTTAATCTCTATAGTAATGATGAGCATGCTGCCTCTCTGAGCGCCTTTCGGGGCAGTGTGATTCATGAGTTTGGGCATGTCCATGCTCTTGAAAATCCTAGAGATTTCATGGCTTTCTCAAGCCGCTTTGCCTCTTGGTCCTCTCCCAGTACCTACGGGTCAAGTTCCCCAGAAGAGGGTTACGCCGAAGATTTTGCGCTCAAACTCTTCCGTGCCGGCCTCGATTTAGATCCCTCTCGTTTTGATCTGCTATAGCCATAATTGCCTCCTATGAACACGCTTAAGCTTTTGAAATAATAAGCTAGGGAGAACTTATGCTTATTCGTTTATTTGCTTTCATTTTGACCATCCAGGGCAGTGCTTGGGCACTCGATTGCCGTGAAGCTCAGGCGCCCAGTGCGGTCTCGAGTTCTGTGCAACAGATGCTCAATCAAGCCTCCAGCTTTCGCTCGGTGGAAGATTTCATCATCGGTTTACCAGATGAGATGAAGTCGAACTTCACTATGCTAGCTGACTCCAGAAGCTACCACGCCAGTAGTCTTGAAAATCCGCGAGTGGTGTTGAGTTCGAATGATGGGCGAGTCCGAGTCAGCTACAGCACACTTCCTAACTCCCGCGGTTCAAATGCTGTGGAGATTTCCATTTGGAATCCCGAAACCATGAGTTTTGATTATAAAGAGATCAAAGCCAAATCTCCGACGACCCCACTGGTGGCGGAACAAAGTCCTATTGCTTGTGCCAATTGCCACGGTAATCCTCCGAAGCCAAACCTCGAAGCTCCCGATCGTGTTCCTGGCGCCATTCCTTTTGCCCGTGAAACGGTCGTTTCCAATTCGCCTGAGTCGCAGTGGTATAAGAGCTACTTGGAAAGAATGGAAGAGCGTAGCCCGGAGAATTTTCGCTTTAATGTGCTGAGACCCGATGTGAATCTAGAGCAATACCGAGAAAGAGAATCCGCGGGGCCCACTATACAGGTCAGCACGCAGGCGCAACCTTCACGCCCAGAAAGGTACTATCAACAA
>JAJTIF010000062.1 GCA_021299675.1 Pseudomonadota bacterium
AGTCGGATGTCGGGGTGGTTGAAGCGCACGAATCTTTTTTTGATGCTCTTACGACGGTACATGTAGAAGGCCTTGAGCCCCCAGTGCTTCATTAGACTCAAGATGAAGAGCGGGGTGATCCAGCCCTCTAGTTTTATGCCGATGTCGTGCCACGCCTCATCTTGTTTGAACTCTTTAGAGTGATCGGTGGTGATGTTGAAGCTTCCGGTATAAGAAATGATTTCGTCGATTGTGATGATCTTACGATGATTGCGGCGGTTGATCCCCAAAAGTCGCTTAAAAAATGTTTGCAGGCTCGACACCACGTCGATGAGCTGGAACTGCGAGTAGGTCCAGGGGTGTGGGTTATAGACCTTGACCTTAAAATTAGGGTGCAGATCGATCGTATGTAGGAATTGAATGAAGCCGTGTGAGCCCAGGCCATCGACGAGTAAGTAGACAGTCACGCCTCGCTGAGCGGCTTTCTCAAGCGCAAGGTAGAAGCGTTGGCCCAACGGGTCCTGTGCAAAGATGTACATCTCCACCGTGATGAGCCTCTGCGCCTTATCGATGCTTTGGAGGATGTCGGCGTAGAATTCATCGCCGTCAAAGAAAAGCTTCTCGTGGTTCCACAAAGGTGGGAGCCGTTGGCGGCGAAGAATATAGGGGGGAAGATCGGCCATAGATCTGTGATTTTAGCACAAGATTCATCGTTCTAATTCCTGAGTGATTTTCTTTTTTTGTTTATTCATCTTCACTTAGGGCCCTTTAGTCCCGATACGTTTAAAAAGGATCCCTATGTCGATAACTCGTGATGCATTTCACGCCCTCGTGAAAAATGCGATGGCCAATAATGTGAGTGATATTCATCTGCGCCAAGATGAAAAACCCTCCTTTCGTCTTAAGGGTGATTTAGTCGCCGTCAAAATGGAGCCGCTCACGGAGCAGGCGATGAAAGCGGTTTGTAAGTTCATCATCAGTGACCCGGACGTGGTGGAGCTGCTCGATAAAAATAAACTGAAAGAATACGACGGCTCCTACGCCATCCCCGGCATTTGTCGTGTGCGGGTGAACTTCATGAAGTATCAAGGAAAGTTGGGTCTTATCCTGCGCTTGATCTCCGATAGCATACCCACAACAGAGGAACTTGGTCTGCCTGAAGCGATCAACAAGATTGCTTCTGCGGGACAGGGTCTCGTACTTGTGACTGGCGCCACCGGTTCGGGTAAAAGTTCTACGCTCGCGGCCATGATTAATTATATCAATCGCACGCAGCCCGTTCACGTACTCACGCTGGAAGATCCAGTTGAATACCTCCACAAACCGATTAAAGCCCGGATCACTCAAAGAGAGATTGGTTCTGATACAGAGGACTTTAATTCCGCATTAAGAGCAGCCCTTCGCCAGGATCCAGACATCATTTTGATTGGTGAGATGCGTGACTCGGAGACGATTGGTATTGCCATCAAGGCAGCCGAGACAGGCCACTTGGTCTTTGGAACGGTTCACACCACCGACGCACTCTCGACCATTGGTCGCTTGATTTCGATGTTTCCACCGGAAGAGCAGCATGTTGTGCGCCAACGTATTGCGGATAACCTTCACGCCACTATCTCTCAACGTCTGGTCAAAACAGCAGACGGCAAGGGACGAGTCGCTGTTCAGGAAATTATGGTTAATAACCCTGGTATCCGGGAAGCCATTGAAGATGATTCAAAAACGATTGAAATCTATACCTATATTACCAAACGCACGAATGGGATGCAGACTTTCGATCAGCACTTAACCCGACTCTACAAAGACGGGAAAGTGACCTTGGAGGAAGCACGTGCCAATGCCTCGAAGCCCGATGATTTTGAGCGGAACCTCCAGTTCGGGGAAGATGACTGACAAAAACAGTCAAAAAATCTTTTCTTTTCCTCAGTGGCGCTCAGAGCTAAGATAGTAGCTATAAAGAGGTATTGTTCATGCGCTATTCTTCGGAAAAAACTCAACCCTACATCTTCCATCAATATGGACAGATTTTAAAGGTAGGCTCACTCATTCTTTTGATGATGATGTGCTTTCGTTTTTTCTTTATTTTTAAGTTCACGGATCTCGTGCTGCTCAAAAAAAATCTCCCCACCACTTTCGAGGGACTTTTTTTGGGATTGCGCTTCGATCTCTCTGTCGTCGCCATAGTCGCCAGTCTCCCATTCCTTGTCAGCACGATCGGCTTGATCTTCAACCGGGAGAGATTTCTCTACTTCATTCCGTATTTTAATCGCTTCTGGCTCTTTATCTTTTCGATCATCATCATGGCCGTACTCATCTGTGATGTGAATTTTTATGCCTTCCATCAGCAACACTTGAGTAACGAGTTCTTTGAAGTCTGCTCGGGTCCACTCAATGACATCATCTATCGCCTCTCACGGCACTATTCCCTGGCCCTGTGGATCCCGGTGCTCCTGCTGGAGATCGTTGGAATTTGGTTCTTGCTCAAGCGGATCTTTCGCCGAGAAAGGATCGATCTCTTCTACGCGCAGCCGATTGGTAAGGAAGGAATATTTGCTCTGCTTTTCTCCATCCTTGTCCTCTTGAGTTTTCTCTCGCGCGGCAACTTCTCAGAAAAGTCGCTCTCGCTTGAGGACGCAGCTTTCTCTAGCATCGAGCACGTCAATGAGCTCAGTGTGAATGGGGTGATGGCTTTCAACCGCGCGCTGCAGACTCAGTTCTATTAAGAGTAAGCCTTCTGGCGCAAATAATGATCAGCTAAAACGATGCGGGCCATGCATTCAACCACCACGATGACTCGCGGGAGCAGGCAAGGATCGTGCCGGCCGGACTTGGCCTTATCTCCGACGGTGGAAGGAGCTTTGAAGGCAACTTTCAAAAAGATATCATCTCCGTTAGTGATCCCACCTTCCATGCCACCAAAGTGACGGGAGTCTTTTGAGAGGTCACTGCCTTTCATGCTCGTCACAGAAAAACCTGAACCCACTTCAAAACCCATCGAGCCCGGAAGACTCATCATCGCCCGTGCTAGTTCAGCTTTTAGTTTTTCAAAGGCCGGCTCTCCCAAGTTTTTAGGAACGCCTGTGATCTTGAGCGCCACGATGCCACCACTGGATTCACCATTTGACTTGCAGTCGAGAAGAAAGGCTTCGGCTTCTTTCGACGCTGCCGTGTTGGTGAAGCCCAGAATGCTGCGCTCAGAAGAAGTCGCGGGACCATTTTCAATGGCACCGATAGAGTGCGTGTAAGCAAAGAACTCAGTCTGCGGCAGGAGAAGGCCCGCGAAATAACCGGCGATCACGCGTGAGACAGTTTCCCGTCCCGAGGCGCGGCCTGATCCGCGGTGATCACGGATCCCGTACTTATCTTGTGTTGTGCGATCGGCATGACCCGGACGATGGGAGTCTTTAAATGAATCGTAGTCTGAACTTTTTTGATTGGTGTTTCTGACGATCACAGCGATCGGGGTGCCCAGCGTTTTTCCTTCGAACACACCGCTGAGGATTTCGGGCTCGTCAGCTTCCACGCGGCTGGTGGTGAACTGACTTTGGCCTGGGGCCCGGCGCTTGAGCAGAGCGCGCAAGTCATCGAGGTTCACGGGCAGGTTGCCGGGCATACCATCGATCACAACACCCAAGGCAGCGCCGTGGCTTTCGCCAAAGGTCGTTAGTGAGAACATTTTTCCAAAATGATTACCACGCATGGGTGAGTCTCCTGATGACGTCATCGGCTAAATCTTCAGGATCGAGTTTCTTGCCTGTCAGTTCTTCAACTGATGTGTAAATTTTGAACTCCATTCCACAGGGGGCGAGGAAAGAGAGCTTGTCTTTGAGCGATTGAAAGTTTTGGACGTTGAGGGCCAGTCCATGCAGCGTGACCATACGGTCAATGGCTATGCCTACGCTCGCGAGTTTCTGTGATTTTGCCCAAAGGCCCAGCAGTTCGCGTTTGTGATCGAGATCTTTCACACCGAGCTCTTGCAGGCTCTCTTGCACGCTCTCAAGCAGGCCATCCACGAGATGGGAGAGTCCGAGTTTCTGTGGATGCAGGCGCACGATGGGGTAGATGATTAACTGGCCTGGGTGATGAAAGGTGAGTCCACCACCACGCTCAATCTGAAAGAGTGGAACCGGCAAATGGGGATGGGCTGAAGGGTTATAGTCCTCAAGGGTCAGCACCTGGCCCTTACGTGGTTTCTGGAGCCCGCGACCATGGGTGAGCACGTCGGGGTGGGAGCAGGCGATGATCCAAGGCTTTCCCGTTTCTCTCACAAAACCGGTGAGGGTTCGCTGGAAATTGAGGGCCAGGCCATAGTCCCAGTTGAACTTTTTTACTAAAACGTACTTTTCGAATTCTTCGACATCCAGCGGGCTCAGACCAAATTCATTCAGCGGAAGCTTAAGCTTCATTGGTCGCCTCGGCGTAGTCGAGGAAATCGGCAGCCTTGTAGGAAGAACGTACTAGAGGACCAGAAGCCACAAATTTAAAGCCGAGTTTTTGGGCCATGCGCTTGAGCTCGTTGAATTCCTCTGGCGTGTAGAATTTTTTAACGTCGAGGTGGCGCTTAGAGGGTTGGAGGTATTGTCCAAAGGTCACGATGTCACAATCAACCGCTCGAAGATCTTCAAGCGTTTCTTGGATTTCGTCCCACGTTTCACCGTGGCCCACCTGCAAAGATGTTTTGGTTTGGATGTGAGGATAATTTTTCTTATAAAACGCCAAGCAATCGATTGTCTTTTGATACCCAGCTCTGGGGTCACGGACCGGATGAGTAAGACGTTTTACGGTTTCAATGTTTTGCGCCACCACGAAGGGCTCAGACTTAGCGAGTGTGTGCATGTGCTCTGGGACCACGGCAAAGTCCGGGATCAGCACTTCGACTTTTGTATCCGGGTGGACTTCGTGAATCTTTTTGACCACGGCCGCAAAGTGTCCGGCACCATAGTCCGGCAGGTCATCGCGATCCACGCTGGTGATCACAACATATTTTAAACTCATGATGCTCACCATCTTGGCAGAGTTTTCTATCTCCAGATGATTCACGAACCCCTTAGGGTTTCCGGTTTTGACGTGACAGAATTTACAAGCGCGTGTGCAGGTGTCACCCAAGATCATGATGGTAGCGGTGCGAGCACTCCAGCACTCAGAAATATTAGGACACTTGGCTTCTTCACAGACTGTAACGAGACCGTTTTCACGCAGACTATCGCGGATCTCTTTAAAATCTTGCCCAGAAGGCAAGGGGACCTTCAGCCATTCGGGTTTACGTTGGTAGGTATTTTTATCAAAATAGGTGACAGCCATGGGGGCTATTTTAGCACTTTTAGGAGAGACAGTCGATTCCTATAGAGCCCTTGAGTTCAACAGAGAATTGACGAGTTTCTCCGATCTTAAAATGATCACTCACACCTTTCTCAAAACTTGCCAGCCAGACCTGTCCCTGGGATTCGATCTCCACCTCATAGTGATAACCCATGAATTTTACACTCTTAATCGTACCCTTGAAGGCCCCCTGTGAGTCGAGCTTAAAATGGCGCGGTGGAATACTGAGGAGGAGGTGGGTTTTATAGGCGCCTACCCCCTGCGCGTCCCATAGGCCAAAGGGTGTGCTCCAGTGCGCCTTGGGGTCTCTTCTCTCAAGGGTCACAAAATTTCTTAGACCCACCAGCTGCGCCACCACTAAGGAGACAGGTTTAGTGAATACATTC
>JAJTIF010000128.1 GCA_021299675.1 Pseudomonadota bacterium
CGAGCTCGATAATTCTCTGAAAAAGAGCCTGTTCACAGGAAACAATGACTGTAACAACGCCGACCAGTCCGATCGTCTCTACACGGATCGCTCCACCTGCGTGGCTGGCTTCCTAGACGCTCTTCCCTCTGGCCGAGGTGAGTTCGTCACGAACGTCGAGCAGGTCAACCGTCATCTTCTTAACCTCACTCCCTCCGGCGTCCTAGAGCAGCTTCAAGAGGACCAGACCAAGCAGGCCCGCGACAACCTCGCGTACATGAACGCTCTCTACGACCTTGGTCCTGGGCCCAGGGCCCCGCTCCCCGCAGGTACGGTGACGAACTCGAACTGCGGCGGCGCGGACTACAACCGTGCTCGGCAAGAGTACGGACGCTTCATCCGTAATCTCTCGCAACGCAACCAGTTCACTGCCATGTCGAAAGAACAAAAAGAAGAAGCTCTGTCTGCAGAGCTGGGACAATTTATCGAGCGCGCTTCCAGCGCCTACCCGGGCTTCGGTGCCCTCGCCTACTCACCTGGGTTCTTGAGTTCCTACAATCTCAACCTCGACGACATGAGTGTCGAGGAAAACGACGTGAGCTGTTCTGACGTGAAGAATGCTATGCACTCAACGCTCGAGCAGAGCATCGAGTTCATCCGTCGTCCGCCGCAGAACCGAGCAGACCAGAGTATCGCGCGCGCGAGCCAGACCACCAAGCGCTTCCTGTCTGACCTCTTGACCGCGCAATCTTATGGTATGGTCCAAATCCCAACGGCGTCCTACGCAGAGATCGATCAGCTCTATAGAGAGATTCCAGAACTCGAGAAGTATCCTCGCGACCAGATCCATCATTTAAAGTCACTTATTCGCCACCGCCCGGAAATGCGAGCACAGTACATGAAGCAGTTCGAAGGAAACTCCCGGCTCATCTGCTTCCTCTACAAGGCGAGTGAAAAAGATGCGATCCGGGATCGGATCGTTCAAAAAGAAACTAAGTTCGTGAAGGGTGTCGCTAAGGGTGTAGGTCTTGCCCTCTCCGTCGCATCCTTCGCCGTTAACCCAGCTCTCGGCATGGTACTGACCGCCGCCTCTATGGGAGCCACCGCTGTCTCCCACACCGCGACGATTGGAAATCTCCAGTCCCAACTCGACAATGTTAAAAATCACCAGGGTGCCGTACTCAACCAGTGCATCGAAAACATGATGCGCAACCCGAGCAGTGATCAAAACCTCGCTAGCTCTCAGTGCTCGGATGCCGTCACGACGGCCAGAAGAATAGACGTGCTTGCTGAAGAACTTGCAGGTGCGGAGAAAGCCGCCAAAATCGACGCCGCCCTCTACCTCGTCTACGTCGCCCAGGCTGCGCCTCACCTGCTCCATGAAGGCCATCACGGCATGGCATTGGTAGAAATGTTCAAGTCTTCACGCACAGCCATCACGGCAGCTCAAACCGCAGGCGCTCCGGCAGGAAGAGCGATACTACAATCAATCGTCTCTGTTGCAGCCCACAGACCTGCTGACGTCGCCTACGAGGTGACCAAAGTGGCCAAGCTTGCCTACTACACCTACGCTACCGCCAAGTACGGTTCATATTTGAGTTATGTGAATAACGAACAACACGCCTACCACTATTATTTGATGGATGAGGAAGTGGCGAATCAACGAAGAACCCTAGGTAGAGGTCTCAATCCGACTGAACTTGAAACAATTGAGAATCGAGTCACTCAAAGGGTTGGCGCCATGAGTCTTGGTCAAGTCAGGGAAGAAATTGGCATGATAAATAGTACTAACAGTGGGTCCTAAAGGTTTAACTCCTTAATATTTCGTTACCTTTGTCAAACATACATCACCTAATCAAAACTATTGTTTGATATGCCGAACCGTGTTCTAATAATCCTATCAGGAGAGAGCACGTGTACGTTTGTATTTGTAAAGGCATCACCCAAAAACAAGTCGAAGAAGCTATCGCTGTCCGCAAGGGTCAGTCGGCAAAAAACATCATGCGTGCCCTGGGTGTGGGTTCGGACTGCGGAACCTGTCTCGAAGATGGCATCCAACAAATGTTGCAATCTTCAAACAAGAATTCCACCTCTCAACACAAGCAAAACAACTCTTCTTCAACTCGCGAGTAGCTCTTTCCTACACATCTGGCAGGGTTTATCCTATACTTATTGAAATAGGAGACACTCATGAAAGGTTCAGCCAAAGTTATCGCCGCTCTTAATTCTGTACTAATGAAAGAGCTCACTGCCATCAATCAATATTTCCTACACGCTCGTATGCTCGAAAACTGGGGCCTGATGAAGCTCGGAAAACTCGAATACGCCGCCAGCATCGACGAGATGAAACACTCAGACATGGTTATCAAGCGTATTCTTTTCCTCGAGGGGCTACCGAACCTCCAGAAGCTCGGAAAACTCCGCGTGGGAACAGATGTGAAAGAAGTCATCGAAGCTGACTTGGAAGTTGAGTACGAGGCGATCCCTCACCTCAAAGACTGCATCAAGCTCGCCGAGAGCGAGAGAGACTACGTATCCCGCGACCTTTTCCTCTCGATCCTTGCGTCGGAAGAGAAGCACGTCGACTGGCTCGAAACACAACGCGACCTTTTGAAGAAAGTGGGCGTTCAAAATTACATGCAATCACAAATGGAGCCCGATCAGGGCGCCGATTAATCAGGGAGGATTAATGAAATTCACAGTACTATTGTTCGCACTTACAGCACTTTTATCTGTGGCCTGTAATAAGCAAGAAGAAGCTCCGGCAACTACGGAAGCAGCTCCAGCTGCAGTCACAGCTGAAGGCCACTCAGTGGAACACCAGCACGTGACGGAAGGCGTGGACCACGCTCACGACGACACTCACCACGGTGACCATGACCACAAGGCTCATCACCCAGGTCACGATGAAGAGTCAGGCGAAGAGAAGAAGAACTAATTAAAGCCTCCGAAAGGGGGCTTTTTTTTATACAAAAATATAATGAAGCCCGATTCCCGCCACAAACAAAGCAAAGAGTGACTTCATGATCATGCTGTTGAGGCGACTGCTGAGCCACACGCCAAGCTGCGAGCCGATCAGCACACCGGGAAGCGTGTACATCAGAATGCTCCAATCCAGATTATCGCTGATGAGATTAAAAAGCGTGATCGTCACATTCCCCGACGCCTCAAGAGCAATCGCTAGGGCATTAGACCTTTGGGTTTGCAGATTTCCCTTCATCTCAAGATAAGGTTGATTGAGTTCCGCATTGCCTGTTCCCGTGGTGGCCGAAAAAGCGCCACCAAAAAATGGGATAAAAAGAAATCTCTTGAGCTCAGGCCAGCGTCCCTCAGGGAGGACACCACGTTTTTTAGTGAGTACCATGTATGCCTGCACGAGGGCTGCCAGTAACACAGAAACACCGACTAATTTTTTGAGATAGAAAATCGGGATAGCACGAAATAAAAATAAACCCACCAATACTCCAGCCAGCACCCACAGAATGAGCTTGATGTAGAGATCCTTAGACACCATACCTTTGCGAAGGTAGCCCAGCGCTCCTGAGCTCATGCCTAAGGTTTCTGTCGCGATACCATTAGCGATTGAAGACTTCAGCGGAATATTAAAAAAGAAATAAAAAAAGGGTTGAAAAAGAACTCCTCCAGAAAAACCAGAGGAGTTAGCAAAGGTGGCCACGAGGATGGCTACCGGAAAAAGATAGAGATGTTCCATAGAACAATTAGAACTGAGTTTGCACCCCTAAGTAAACGTTTCTCGGCAAGGCGGGGTCAATACCCGTGGCGCGCACTCGAGCGTAGTACTTCTTGTCTAAAAGATTATTGATCCCACCGACGAGCTCGAAGCCTTTGAAGCCTTTTTCAAATGTTAAATCCACTACCGTATAGCTGGGGATCACAAAGTTAGCGGTATTGGTGTCATCGCCGTAGTGCTCGTCGAACACCGTCGCCATGAGCGCCAGCTTATCCCGCTCCTGAGGCTTATAAATCAAGCCCGTTCGAAAGGTGTAGTCAGGGGCATACTGCGGGCGTTTGCCGTCGCGCGGACCGCTCACGAACTCTGCGCTCAAAGCCATGGCGTTGAAATACATATCCAAGTCTCCCCAATTTTTGTTCCAGAGACTCACATCGTTCGATAGGCGCCACTGGACAGAGGCGTCGACACCTCGGTGCAGACCCGCGCCGGTGTTGATGAATTTTTGCGTAGTCCCTGAACCATCTGAGCCAAAAAGATTTGAGTAGAAGATCTGGAAGGCTGAGACATCAAAGACGAGAGATTGAGATTGGTGTCTGAGTCCAATCTCTTGGCTATCGACCTTAGCCGACTCGATGTCCTCGCTGATCGACTGGGAAGTTCCCAATGGTACGGCCGTAGCAAAGGCGACGGGAGTGTAACCTTCAGAGGCATTGAAGTAGAGATCGGTTTTCTCACTCAGGTCATACACCACCCCTAAACCCATCAGAGGCACGTTATCCGTGCGATCTTCTTGGCGACCAGTGCCTGTTTTTTCATCAATCACTTGCCGGATGTTTTCAAAACGCACACCGGGAGTGACCGCCAATGATCCGAAGGCAAAGCGGTTTTCGGCAAACATTGAATTCACTATCGACTGCCGCTTGAATTTACGATTAAGAGTTCCGCGATTGGCATTTGGATTTCCTGTCGCCACTTCTTCCAAGAAGGGCGAGTCCATCAGATAGCCTGAATAGCCTACGCTGAAGGCTTGCTCAACGTCAGCCAGCTGCCAGTATTTTAAGACCCGCAGATCCAGCCCTTTTGTTTCGTAGTCTTGAAATTGAATATTGGTATCGTTGCCGGTTGGAATCGTCCCGAATCCTGGACTAGACTGGCGAAAACTATCTCTGTCGAGGGAACTCAGGTAAAGCTTGGCCTGTACCTTTGAGGTTCCAGGTGTGTGCTCCCAACCGAGAGACACGTGCTGGCGCTTCACTGCAAGATCATCATTCTTCAATGTGGTCGCAAAGCGATTATTGGCGAAACAGCGAGCCGTGGCACTGGAGCAATCTTTTGAAAGTCCACCCGGGTCTTGGTGAGCTGCTTGGTAGTGATTTACGTCTAGAGTCACGGAGTGCAGCGGGTGCACATTGTGGCGCAGATGACCGGAGACGTACTGAATAGATTGACGATCATTCTGATCACGCCAACCGTCGGTTTGACGATGATTGAAGTTTAAAAGATAAGACGTGTCACCTTTGGTTCCTGAAATTTCATTGTAGGAGTTGATGCCATTTTTCTGGGCTCCAATCAGACCCACTCGACCGGCCAAAGGCTTCGAGGACTCAGGTTTGCGAGTCACATAGTTCAGTGTGCCGCCAGCCTGGGGACCATAGAGAAGTGATCCTCCCCCGCGAATGAATTCTATTTTTTCTAGAGATTGAAAAGGAGGAACAAAGTAGTTAGCTGGGTAGCCATACATGTCTGCACTCATGGGCAAACCATTGTGGAGCGTGTGGATATTAAATGTTTCGTGCGGATCACCCAGACCACGATAAGAAAGAGAGAAGAACCCCTCTGTGCCAACATCCGAACTCAGCAGTCCTGCCGTCTGCGAGAGCGCCTGACGAAAGTTATTGGTGCTCGTGACAGGAATCTTATCCATGCGGGTGGTGGAGACTTTTTTCCCAGAATAGATGGTGGTTCCTTCGATGTCCTTTTTTACCTCGGAAGCAAAAGATTCTTGGGAATTTTGATCTTCGACGACGACTTCTTTTAAAACCTCTTGGGCCCACGACAGTGAAGAAACGAGCAAGAACACGAATGGCATAACGATCCCTGTTAAGTTATTGATACACAAGTTTGATATACCAAACACGTATCATTTGTCAATCAACTCTATGCCCTAATCTTCAGGCAATTGATGTAAATTGGGTGGCTTAATCCTTTCAGTCCGAGAAATGGCACAAGAACAAGCTATGGGAATTACTCCGTTTTATCATTTTATCTCCTGCTCCCCCATTCACTGCCATGATGGAGGGCATGAAACATTCCCAAGATTTTTTTCGAGTTCCCTTTTCTCTTTTAACCAAGAGCACGCAAGCCCCTTATAGCTTTCCACTTTATCAAAAAGAAGCTTCTGGTCATTTTAAGTGCCTGCCCCAGGAATGGGTCGAGAGCAAAGAGTTTAACCTCTCACCTTTTAAATCCTCTCGCTCACCACTTTTCGTTTCTCGGGAAGATAAAAATTCACTCATCGAGTTTTTAGGTCATCAGTCAGGAGGCCGCGGAGACGGATTCACCAAAGATCAACTGCAAGATTCAAAACATATTCTGCTCCCTTTGACCCAGATCGTGTGCGCTGAAATTCAGGCCCTACTCTCTCAGCCTCTGAGAGACATCTTTATCAACGCCCAGCCGGTGCTCGAGCAAACAGTACTGGACATCGCCTCCACCCCTAAAGGCCTCTCTTTAATGCTGAGGCTCTTCTATAGCCACGACTATCTTTTGCGACATAGTTTTCTAGTCAGTGCTCTGAGTTTTCAGCTCTCCCAAGAAGTGCACTCCCAGGCCAGTCAGAGACGAGCCGTGGTGCAAGGGGCCCTTCTGCATGACATCGGCATGCTTCGCATCGATGAGGAGGTTTATGTCAAGGCCAGCCTGACTGAGAGTGATTGGGACGTAATGCGTGCGCATCCGGTGATCGGTGAAAAGATGCTGGCAGAACTTGAAGGCTTCGATCACGCAATCTTAGAGATCATTGCCGGTCACCACTCCCAGCCCAACGGACGGGGCTACGGTAAATCTGGAGGCGAGCTCTCCCATCTCGTGGGAATGGTCGACGCTTTTGCGACTATGATCCTTCCAACCCCTTACAGAAGTCTCCCGCGGACCCCTTCCGAAGCTCTGTCAGCGTTGAAAGAGGACGAAGGCCACTTCGAGAGAACTTATGTCCAACTGATAAACGACCATCTGCTCTGCTCGCACCTGAAAAAAGCTTCTTAGAATCAAAGCTTTTGGATAGGATGTGGCATGGTTAAAAATATCTCTCTCACCCTCAAACCAAAAGCTCGCGGCTGTCACCTTGTGACAGAAGAAGTGCTGACGCAGCTAGAACTCCCTCAGAGTGGACTGCTGCAGCTCTTTATCCAGCACACCTCCGCCGCTCTCAGTATTCAGGAAAATGCTTCGCCAGAAGTATTGAGTGATCTCAGCCGAGCGCTGGATCGCTTGGTCCCTGAAGACCCTTCTCTTTATCAGCACACGGAAGAGGGCCCCGATGATATGCCCGCCCACGTGAAAGCAGCGCTGGTGGGATCTCACGTAAGCCTGCCGATCATGAACGGAAAAGTGATGCTTGGGCGCTGGCAGGGGATTTATCTTTTGGAGTTTCGCAACACGGCTGGGGGCAGGACTCTCATCGCTTCTATTCTCAAATGAAAATTCTCATTCTCTGCCTTAGTCTCATCTGGCTCAGCCTCAGTGGCCTTGTCAATTTTGTGGTTATCCCATCGGTGTTTTCTGTGGTGAATGATTTTTTCTCAGCGGGAAACTTAGGGGTCACAGTCTTCACAAAATTTAATCGTTTCGAGTTCCTCTTCGCGAGCGCCCTCGTTGTACTCACGCTCTTGGATTTTAAGCGAACGAGAAGCGGCCTGATCGCGGTCTTGGTCAGTCTTCTTCTCCTGCTCATTTCCGGAAGCTACTTATTCTATCTCACCCCTAAACTAAGCCAGCTCACCACCGCCTGGGAGTACGCACAGACCATGGGAACGATTGGCTCGGCAGAAAGTGACCTGCAAAGCCTTCATATGATGTACCATCGCACGTATATCGTGATGGATACCGTGAAACTTCTGCTCTTGCTGGTGCTGGCAGTGCTTATGGCCCTTCCCCTTTTCAAAAAGTCCCGCTAGATTGCCTAGCATGTCTATTGATCTCCCCTACGGCTCCATTTTATTCGCTCCCATGGAAGGCGTGACGGATCCGCTCTACCGATCCGTGGTGCAAGAACTCTGCCCAGGCTGGGACGTCATGGCCTGTGATTTTTTGCGCGTGCCATCCGCCGGCAAATACCCCTTAAAGCATCTGATCAAACATATGGGTCAAGAAGTCTATGACTCTCCTGAGCTCAACAAGCAAACCATGTTTCAGATCTTGACCTCTGAGCGTGCTTTCACACAAGAGATGGTCGAGCTCATCGCTACCACAAAGATTCAGTGGCTCGATCTCAACCTGGGATGTCCCTCCAACACCGTTTGCGGCAACGGCGGCGGCTCCTTTCTACTTAAAGACCTCAAAGTGCTGGCCCGGATTGTGACGACGGTCAGAAAAAATTTTCCCCGCCGCTTTACCTGTAAAGTGAGAATCGGTTGGGAGAACGGTGCAAGCTTCGAAGACACCATCAAACTCCTCAATGACTGTGGGGCCGAGATGATCACCGTCCATGGCCGCACCCGAGAGATGATGTACAAAGAGCCAGCCCAATGGGAGTGGATCGCAAAAGCCGTCGCTGTCTCAAAGGTTCCCATCGTAGGCAACGGTGATGTGTGGAATGCACAGGACGCAAAAAGAATGCTCATTGAGACCGGCTGCCACGCCGTCATGGTGGCGCGCGGAGCTTTGCAGACACCCTGGTTTCCAGCGCACTACTATCAAAACCAGCAGGACACACCGGTTTTCCGAGCGCATATGGCACAAAAATTTATTCTGCGTTACGCCCAGAAACTCATCGAAGACGAAGTCTCCGAGCAGGGTGTGGTGAAGCAGCTCAAGTCTGTCACCCGCTTCATGTTTGATGGACTGCCTCAGGGGGAGATCATCCGCAGAAGTGTTTTACTCTCTCAGTCCTACCAGCAGATCTACCAAACGGTGCAGGCGCTCTAGAACACACTCATGGAGTAATCGACACGCTCGCGCGCAGAGAGGCCCTGTGGGGCATCCTTAGAAATTTTCTCTAGCCTTGGCAACAGTCCGGCTTGGTTGGCAATTTGAATCGCCAGCCCTGGACGAGCGTTGAGCTCTAGCAGAATGGGTCCATCGTGAGGAGTGATGACGATGTCCACTCCAATGTAGCCCAGGCCCACCATATCATAGCAGCGGGCCGACAAGTCTAAGACCTCACGCCAGTCTGGAATGACGAGACCGCGGATGTCTTTGTGTGTATCTGGGTGTTCGGACACCACACGATTGCGGATAACGGCATTTTGGGTGGTGCCGTCCTTGATCCGAATTCCTGCGCCGATCGCTCCCTGGTGGAGATTCGCTTTCCCATCCGACGTGCGAGTGGGTAAACGGACCATACTCATGACGGGAAATCCGTTGAGCACAATTACCCGGACGTCAGGGATGCCACCAAAGCAGTAGTCCTCAAACACCGGATGGATCTCAATTTTTTGCTGGATGATGGCGATGTCGTTGGAGCCTGAGAGAGAGTAGAGGCCCGAGAGGATACCGGAGATGTGGTGTTTGATATCACCGAGACTCATGATCTTTCCATTGGAGCGCCGGAAACAGATCTTATCATTTTGATCGCGCAGCACTTCAATGATCACCAGAATGCCGTTGCCCTGAGAGCCATTGGCCGGCTTAACCACAAAACTCTTTCTCTGTGCCAGCTCGCTGGCGAGATTTTTGAGATCTCCATTGTTTTCGATGATCAGGTAGTTCTCCGGCATGGCGATGCCCCAAGCTTGTGCGCGGGCAGCGGTCTTCACCTTGTTATCCACCAGGGGATAATTCTTGCGCTCGTTCAGCGGCAAGATGTAACGACCAATCCGGTTATTGATCCCGAGAATCCCTAAGCGCTTCATGTCTTGGAAAATCACAGGCCCTTCTTTTGTGAACGCATCTGCTCGACGAGATTCTTGAAACGGATAAGCTCCGAGAGGCGATAGCCTTTGTACTTGCCGATCAGAATCAGAATCGCGATGACGACGAAGAGAAGTTCAGGGTTGGTGAAGATCAGCATCTCGATCGTCTCAATCGAGTAGATGAGAAAGGTCAAGACTGCAATCACCAGCGTTCCGATGAGTGTCTTAGCGGTATTCACCGGACCATCTTCGGTCAACATAATCGAGAAGCGCTCGATGAAGACCGTGACGATGACAATCGGGAAATAGCCGATGTGACCTGAGCCAAAGAACTCCGCTACTCCCGTGATGGCCACGACCATCAAGAGCATGATGACCAGGGTCAGGATGATCGACATGCGCGGTATGGCCAGCAGGCGAAACTTGTCCAAGAGGTAGCGCTCAGCGATCCCGATCAAGACCACCACAAGAAAGAAGCACAAGCCGAACATCAACGACGTTTCTTTAAAGAACACGGTGAGGAGGATGGGAGTGAACATCCCGAAGGTGGGCACCCCAAGGAGGTTTCGCGCTACACACAAGACCAGTGCGCCTAAGGGGATCAAGAGAATCGTAGAAAACACCGCTTGCACCGGCAGCGGAAGACGGTGCAGTGAGATGCCACCGAAGAATGCACTCTTTTTGATAACTTCTTTTCTAAAGTCTTCGCGGTTGAACTTATTCAACACGGCACGATTCACCTTGATGTTGTAGACAATCTTTTTCTTCGATATGAGTTGTTCAACTTCTTCGTAGTTACGATGAAACACCAGGAAGTTCTCGTCGATCTCACCGAATGTGCCGATGTTCGTACTAACGGGGATCCAGCGGTTATTGAGGAAGATTTCATTCATGAAGGAAAAATAGAGTTTACCGTCATGATTGGGTTCATCTTTCAGAGGCAACTTGGTGACCACAAGAACACGTGCTGGAATATTCTTTCTTCGCATCATGTACGCATACATGCGTGCCTTCACCAGCGGCGTCCCGCGGCCGATGTTCAGTGCGTCCTTCAGAGTGCGAAACTTCAGGTTACGTTGAATCTCCTCAGAGACATAGTAGAAAGCCTTACGAGCGATGAGCGACTTGTCTTCGTTGCCTTCATAAATGGCTTGCTCCAGGAGACGCAGGCCTTCCGTTTCTTCCTCGGAGAGCTCTGGAATCTTGAGGTACTTATTCATGCCCCGCGGATACTCGGTGGTAAAATCTTTTTTGATGTTTTCGAACTTGACGGGTACGACGTCGACGCGGGCGGAGTAGCTCACAGTCTTGGTGATCGGCTCGTTGGACATCCAGGTCATCATGACCGAGTCGTAGTTGCGATCGAGGATCGTCTCAAATCCTTTGGCGCGAATACGTTCATCGGTCACCCGGATGCCAGCACTGTGCTTGGGAATGGGAAAGGAGACGGAGGTCTCCGTAGGATCCTTGGGCTTGAGGCTAATGTGAAGGTTCCAGGTATCATCCACCTTGTGTGGCAGCAGACTCAAGTTAAGATTATTGTGCTTGTAGTAGAGCAGGCCCAGAGGAGCGAGGATAAATAAGCTGACGATGAAGGCGGTTAGTTTTCTCACGTTAATCTCCCAACACGTGGGAGCGGGCCACGTCCACAGTGAAGAGACCGAGGAGCAAGTTTCTGCCAACGAGAAACTTGTAGGTCATCTTCTCTCGGTCATTTAGATTGAGGGCAATTTCTTTTTCCTGAGGCCCGAGTTTAATTTTCTCCCGGATCACGTAGCGCTTAGTGGAGGCACCACCGGCGTTTGCCACTTTTTGCACCGATTCGACTTTTCTCGTGAGCTCCACTTCCTTGCCTTCCTCGTCTCGGGTTTTAAATCTCACCCAGAGAATGCCGTCGCGCATCTCTTCTTTGATATCAAAGGCGTGCAGCGAAGTGGTCTTGGCGCCGGTATCTATGCGCGAACGAAAACGAAGTTTAAGATCAGGCAACTGCACCCACTCAATGCGACCGACCATCGTTTTTTCTTTTAAAATTTGTGCTTGGGCATCGAGGATAAAAAACAAAGCAAAACAAACGAGGTAGCGCATAGGGAGTCTCTCTTTAATCAGGTTATTTTACTCCTCAAGCTTTCAGCGAGCAACAGAACCTAACTCCCCCCTCATGCTTTTCCTTCATCTTCCGAAAAGGTGGTATAGCGAAGGAGACAAAATGAAGCATTTTAGTATAGTTTTCCCCCTCACAGCCATGGTGTTTTGCATGGGTTTAAGTCTTGTCACTTATCCGCATAAGGTGAACCGTGGGATTGCGAGTGTCGAGCAGAGCTACTATAGCTCAGGTTTCCGCTACTACGATGCTCGCTACAAGCTCTAATCACTTGACCAAAAACTTCACCAATCCCTCCTTCCCTTTATAGGGAGGGTAACGGACAGGAACGTCGATCAAAGTGGTCTGCTTAAAGACTGATTTACGGTGGCTGAAAGTATAGAAGCTCAAGTCTCCGTGGTAAGCCCCCATACCTGATTCGCCGACACCTCCGAAAGGCAGACGAGGATTCGCTAGGTGCATGATGGTGTCATTGACACAGCCACCGCCAAACGAGATTTCCGAGAGTACTCTCTTCTGCAATCCTTCATCATTTGTGAAAAGATAAAAAGCCAAGGGCTTAGGCCGCGACTTAATCTGAGCGATGACTTCGCTGACCTGATCATAAACGATGATGGGCAAGAGTGGGCCGAAGATTTCATCTTGCATGATCACCGCTTCCCAGTCCACGGGGCCTAACACAGTCGGCGCCATAAACCGCTCTTCTCGCACGCTCTCACCACCCAAGAGCACCGGTGTCTGGTCGAGCAGACTCTTGAGACGATCAAAATGCTTCAGGCTCACGATGCGCCCAAAGTCTTCGCTGGCCTTCGGGGTTGCCGAATAAAACTGATGAATGGCATTTTTGAGTTCCGCCACCAGAGCTTGTAGATCTGAGCGATGCACGAGCAGGTAGTCCGGCGCCACACAGGTCTGGCCGGCGTTCATCCACTTGCCCCAGGCGATGCGCCGGGCGATCATTTTGAGATTAGTATTTCGATCAATGAGACAGGGACTCTTGCCTCCCAACTCCAGCGTCACCGGCGTCAGGTGCTCGGCCGCCGCGCGCATGACCACTTTCCCCACCTGGGTGCTACCGGTGAAGAAAATGTAGTCGAACTTTTCTTTCAGCAACTCCCCTGTTTCCTGTACGCCTCCCAACACGACTTGCACGAGATCTTCCGGGAAAATCTCTTTGACGATTTTCGCAATTAGGTCTGCACAGTGAGGAGTCAGCTCGGAGGGCTTCACCACCACGCGGTTGCCCGCGGCGAGAGCTCCAATAAGCGGCGAGAAAGCCAACTGGATAGGATAGTTCCAAGGTGCCATGACCAGTACGACGCCGTAGGGTTCGTGGTAGATGTAGCTCGAGCCTGGCTGCATAACAATGGGGGTGCTCACTTTCTGTGGCTCCATGAGATCCGGCAGCGTTTTTTGCAGATGACTGATCTCTTGCAGAAGGAAGCCAATTTCCGTGCTCCACGATTCGAAGCGACCTTTGCCTAAGTCCAGGCTCAGCGCCTGCATGATTTCTTCCTGCGACGACTTCAGCTTCTCTGCGAGCAGACCTAGGTAGTGCACTCTCTGAGTGTAGTCTAGTGGAGCACTGAGATGTGCCTGACGTAACTTATCGATGCTCTTCATCCCTGATCTCCTTGTAATAAATGCTCTTCTGCACATGCCTGACCAAGCGCCTTGAGCACCGCCACACGCGCCACTCCAAAGGCCATTCCCATCCCATGCCCGGAATAGCCACCGACGAAACGGCAATTTTTCAGGCCCGCAAGATCGCGCATGAAGGGCAGCTCATTCGAGCTGAATCCCATGACGCCGGACCAGCGGGCCCGCACCTGAAACTTTTGTGTGAACAGAGACTCGGCGTAGTGCTGAAGCGCGTGCTGAATGACCGCACTCACTTTATCTTCATCATCATTTTCCGTCGCCTCTTCGAGCAGTCGCATGCCTCCGACCAGCAAGGTGGACGAAGCCGCCAGCGGGTCCGCTCGAAAGTAAACTTTGTGATCGGGGTCGTAGTAGTTACCACTGAGTTTATTGTGATAAAAATCTAAGGCCACCATCTGCGCCCGCTTCGGAGCAACCCAATTCAGAGTTTTATCAAAGCGCGGAAGGTATCCATTCAGCGCCAGGAAGGTTTGCGACGCCTCAAAACTTCTGCGTGTCCCGATCCAGCTCTGGTTTTCGGCCCACAGAATCTTCTCGTTCAGAAAGAACTCCACGCCCTGACTTTTCAGCAGAGACGAGAGTTGCTCCAGAAAAAGTTTGGGACTCAGGCAGGCTTCATGGGCAAAGGTCAGTGCTCCCGCGAAGCCAGAGAGGCCTCGCGTCTGAAGATCCGCGCCAGAAACTTGCGGGCAAGCTCCCTCATGCAGACGAGCCACCACACTGGCGTGCTCCTCCATGCGGGCCTGATCTCGGTAGAGGGTGTAGCTCCCCCATTGTTGAAAACCGCACTCTAATCGCGAGAAGATCTCCTCGCGCATGAGTCGCAGACTCTCCTGCTTGAAGGTCCAGAGCGTGCGTGCATGAGCCTCACCGTGCTTTTGCAGCAAGTGTGCTAGGTAGTGGGTGGATCCAGCGGTGTTGAAGCCTGCATTTCTCCCGGTTGCCCCACGCCCAAAATTCCCTTCATCTACGATGCTCACTTTTGTGTGGGGAGAGATTTTTTTTAGCCAGTAGGCCAGCGAGAGACCCGTGATGCCTGCGCCAACGATCAAGACATCCGTCTGATGCTTGACTGAGTTTTGAGGTGTGTGAAGCCAGTAAGACGTGGTTGTCATAACCAGCCCATCTTACCAAGCTTCATAGCAATGTGGAGTAGATTTTTTCTAAGCTGCTTTCTTCACAGGACGGTGCTCGCCCTTTTTAAGCTCTGGGTAGAAATCTTCAAGGTATTCGTTTTTATAACGCAAGAAGAGTTGGTAGTTATGAAACTCCACTTCTCCCATCATACCGATCTGTTCATCGAGTGACTTCTTGAAACACATTTCAATGTAGTTGAGCTGAAATGCATCCAGACCGGTGAAGAAATCTTCAGTGAGAGGGGTGGCTTTTAATAAATCACGAATTGTTTTGGCATGCATCATAACGCGAACTCCCTTTCGCAGTGGTCTTACTCTCCTTATCGGCAGGCTGATTTTGAAGTTGAACCCAAAACTCTTTTACTCAGGAATATGCTAAGACTTTAAAAATCCTCAAATACCAACCTCTTCTAGTGAGATTCCTGAAGCCTTTTAGAAAAGAAGTTAGTGTATACTAAGTTATGAGCACTTTTTTAAACCTAGCCGTTGAGATGGCCGTGCTAGTAGGACTCGCCCTCCTCTACTACTTTTATCAGCGTCATAGAATCCTCCATGGGCCTCGCCACTGGCGCAAACGCAAACTCACTGAACTTCACGCCATGGCCCTCAGCTGCGCTACTCCCGATGAATTTCCAGAGCTGCACCTGTTTTTAGATGAACTCGAAGACAGGATGCAAAATAACCGCGAGCTAGATCAGACTTTTCTGGCGAACTGGAGAGAGCGTCCACTGCCTGAGAATCTTAAGCACCTCCTCCATGAATGCTGGGAGTGGTCGACCTACCAGGCATGACTAACCCCAACTACATCACTCCCCAGGGCTTTCAAAAGTTACAGACTGAGTACACCGACCTCATGAGCCGTGAGAGACCTGAGGTCGTGCGTCTCGTGCAATGGGCCGCCAGTAATGGTGACCGCTCAGAAAACGCTGATTACCTGTATGGAAAGAAACGGCTTCGAGAGATAGATAGGCGTTTGCGTTTTCTTGCTTCCCGCATCGAAGCCGCTCGTGTGATAGACCCCTCCAGTGTGCAAAGCTTGAAGATCCAGTTTGGGGCCACCGTCACCACTCAAAGTGATGAAGGCGTGCATAAAACTTGGAAAATAGTGGGACAAGATGAGATCGACACCGCCCACGGCCACATTAGCTGGCTCTCCCCCATAGGGAAGGGCCTCTTGGGCAAGAGCGTAGGAGAGGATGTGACTATACAAACCCCGCAAGGTGAGGTGAACTTAGAGGTAATAGAAATCCTGTACGTCACCTAAACCTGTGAGGTTCTCATGAAAGTACTTTTAGTGATTTTAAGCATGCTTTTTTCGATCTCTTCATTCGCCTTCATGAATGATCTTGAGTGCGAGGGTTATACCAACGCCAACGAGCGCATCCGTGTTGAAGTTCTTCGCAGCTTCGGGGGCTCTGTGCGCGATGCTCTCGTGACAGTCCAAGGTGACCGGGGCTCGAACCCGATCCAGACTCGCCATATGATCTACTCTTCTCGTCGCTTCGGCACACGCCTTGAACTCTTCGGCGACCAAGCTTTCCGCCTAGAAGTGGACATCTGGCCAGATCAAGCTCCTCGCTGGGGCCGCACCTACCGCGGGACTTACACCAATGCTTTTGGTTTGAACTGCCGCTTTCCGAATGCCCGCTAGACTACCCGGGAGAAGCCTTTGGCTTCTCCCTTTTTTTCTTTTACCGCTCAACGCCTTTGCTCAAAAAACCATCGACGGTGTTCACCTCGAAACCTCCAAAACCAAGAGCACTCGTCATCTTAAAGCCACCAAGTCTGTTACTCTCAATCTCAATCTCGCAGAAAGCCTCAAGCTGGTCTTAAACTTCAACGAGAAGTGTAACAACAACTTTAAAGACAAGCGCAAATGGACAGATAGAGGCGTTGAATGCAAGTTCCACAATAATAACCTCATTGAGACCGTCTTCTATAGAGACATTAAAAACAGAAACCCCTCCTGGAAAGACCACTTTTTACTCGTCAGGCACGGCTACAACCGCGGAAGCTTTCTGTATTTCGAAGAGATAACGGTGGAGCAATCAGACAAAGAATCTCATGTCCGCCAAAGGCTACTCAGTGATGAAGAAGTCAAAAGCTTCTTGGATACGAAACTGGAAACAGAGTTTAGCTTCCAAAAGGTCGACGGCCACTTTCATCTCAAGCAGCTCGCGCCTAACCAGACGCAACTCACCTACACCTACGAGAGTTCTACCGACCACTGGCTCCTGAACAAGGAGATGATGATCGGCGAAATCTTCGATTCCACCGCCAAGGGCATCAACGACTTGTTTCTCTCCTTCGCCTCAGGTATGACTGCCCCATGAAAGCCTTTCAGCGCGTCTACATCGAGATCAGTAACATCTGTAATCTGCAGTGCACCTTCTGTCCGGAAGTGGAGCGCGATAAATTTGTGATGAAGACCCAGGACTTCGAAAAAGTCCTCAAAGAGGTCGCTCCCTATACTTCAGAAATCTGCCTGCACCTCATGGGTGAGCCCCTCACTCATCCGCAGTTCAAAGAGATCTTACGCTTGTGCCGCGAACACAACATGCCTATTCAACTCACCACCAATGGCACATTGTTGAGTCAGTATGGGTTTGATATCTTTTTTAAATCCACCATCCGACAGATTAATTTTTCGCTCCATAGCTTCAAAGATAACTTCCCCACTCGAGACTGGAAACCTTACCTGCATGA
>JAJTIF010000377.1 GCA_021299675.1 Pseudomonadota bacterium
CCGGATTAACACTCTGGACTATCTTCTGGGCCAGGGCGCTGATGTCATGCGAACCGATGCCAAAGGTGAAACGGCTTTGATTCACGCGATTAGAAATCGTGAGGCGGCAGCGGTGAAGTTTCTGCTCAAAAGCCAAGCCGAGAAAAACTATAGTTTTGATGTCAACGAAAACAACACAAAAGTGAAGGCCTGTGACATCGCCCGGGAAGTTAGGGCCGCTTCTTCCTCCTCTCAAGAGAAGAAGAGAAGCGAAGACGTCATGTGGGAGCTTGGCTGCGGTCTGCGTTGGCTGTTTTCCTGGTAAGGATCGGGATCATCATCATGCCAGGAGCGGCGATCAGTGTGCAGAAGATAAAAAAGTTAGTCCACCCCAACCATTCAGAGAAATAGCCCGAGGGCGCAGCTAAGAGTGTGCGGGGTAAACTCATGACGGCCGTCAAGAGAGCATACTGAGTGGCAGTAAATTTCTTATTGGTCATGCTTGCCATGAAGGCACTGTAGGCACTCGTTCCCATACCCGCTGTGAGATTTTCAAAGGCGATCACAATCGTCAAAAGAAAGATCGAGACCTCATTCATCGCCAGCACAGAGAAGCCCGCTGTGGAGATCGCCTGGAGGAATCCAAAGAGCCACAGAGAGCGCAGTGTGCCCAATCTGAACGCGAGGATTCCACCGATGATTCCCCCAAAGATCAAACAGAAAAGTCCGATCCCCTTTACCACTGCTGCAATTTCAGTTTTGGTGTAGCCCTTCAGGAGCATAAAAGGAGTCGTCATATTCGCGGCCATGGTGTCGCCGACTTTATAGAGCACGATGAAAGATAAGATTAAGAGAGCTCCATCACGTTTAAAAAATTCCATGAAGGGCCCTACCACCGCTTCTTTCAGCGAACGAGGCTTGGGCATCTGGCCATCTTCTTTGGGCGCGATCAGTGTGATCAAAATACCAGCCGCCATCGCACCGGCCATGAGGCGGTAGACCAGGGCCCAGTTCGCCGTGCCATCGGGCATCTTGTAAATGTCGGCGAGCCACAGTGCCATGGCACCGGCGACCAGCGTTCCTAAACGATAGCCCACGACGTAGAGAGATGAGCCCAGGGCCAGTTCATCATCACCCAGGATTTCTCGGCGGTAAGAATCGATGGCGATGTCTTGCGAGGCAGAAAAGAAAGCAACGACAAAGGCTGTCGCTGCGATCATTGATAGCTGTAGGGCCGGCTCGAAAGTTGAGAGCGTGAAGAGCGCCCCTACTAAAAAGACTTGAGTCAGAAGCATCCACCCGCGGCGGCGTCCAGGCCAGAGTTGAAAACGGTCCATCAGTGGCGACCATAAAAATTTGAGGGAATAGGGCATCGAAACCAGCGAAAACATCCCGATGGTCGACAAGGACACACCCTCTTCCGTCATCCACGCCTGAAGAGTAGAGCCAATCAGGAGCAAGGGCACGCCAGCAGCGTAGCCCATGAGAAGAGTGATGAGCATGCGGAGACTAAAGATTTTTTTTAACATGCAAAGGGGCCCTAGAGGAAAGTTGGTTTGGCGTAATCAAACACGTTATTGACCAGAATTTTTCTTTTGGTTTTTTTGGCGCGAGTGGTGAAGCTAATTTTTTTAATCGACTCCCCAAGGGCCATCGCCAAAAGTGGGGGCACGGCATTGCCGATCTGCTTGAACTGCGCGGTCAAAGAGCCGGCGAAGATGAAGTCATTAGGGAAGCCTTGGCAAGCCGCTGCTTCGCGGGGCGTGAGGTAGCGTGGCTCCTTAGGATGGTAGTAGCTCGTGCGAGAGGTCAAAATCGTCGGCGCTGGCTTATCCCAGGGCAGGCGCTGCAGGCGTGTCTGACGGAAGCGCCCCTCTCTGAGAGTTTTCCAGTCCACATCAAACCAGAGTTTTTTGGGAAGAAATTTCTTTTCGTCATCGGGGTAGCGAATGCCACTTCCGGCCGGGATGAATTTTAAACGTTCGCGGTCTTCTCTGTTCTTGAGCTCCGCCAGCTTGGGTTGGTGGTTATGAATCTGACCCTGGGTGCTCTTGAAACTCTTAAAGACTTCTTTCACCGTCACGAGTTGTTTTTTTCCACGGACTCCGTGAGTGGGCTTAGGGAACAAACACTCTCCCCCCTTGACTCCCATAATGATCGTCCGTCGGCGCATCTCCGGCACACCGTACTCTTCGGCACTCATGACCCGTGCCTCCATGGTGTAGCCTAGGCGCTCGAACTGATCAAAAATTTTGGCCAAGATAGGAGCGTTTTTCTTCGCCACGAGACCCGTGACGTTTTCAAAGAGAATGACTTTGGGTGTGGTGACCTTGACCACTCTGACGAACTCGCGAAAAAGTTGATTGCGCTCGTCTTCCACTACTCCTCGACCCACAGTGGAAAAACCTTGGCAGGGCGGTCCTCCGACGACCATGTCCACCGAACGAGTGCCAATGAGTGCCTTGAGCGTCTTGGCATCGAGCTTTTTGATGTCCCCGTTCCAGCCTTGGGCCTTGGGGTGATTGAGCTTAAAAGAAGCGATTGCCGCGGGCTCCATATCCACACCCAGCAAGCAGTCGTGCCCGGCCATTTCTAGGCCATAGGAGAGACCCCCACATCCACAAAAAAGGTCGATGAAGGTCAAACTATTTTTTTTCTTAGACACGTCTTGAATCCTCACAATATTTTCTATTCCTCTAGTCTAGGTAAGCCCTCTCAAGGATGTCTACTTTAAAGACTTTCGTTCGGTATATCGAACTTTTCTGACGAGCAAAATGAGTGTTGTTATAATGGGCGGATCAAATAAATTAACTTCAATCCCAAACAAAGGAATGAAACATGAAACGTCGTGATTTTCTCAAAAAAACTCTTCTCGCTTCTGCCTTCGTGACAGTCGTTGGCCGCGTGGCTGGTCTGGCCAATACCGCTCTCGCTAACGTGACTTGGGTCGCAGCTGGAAAGCTAGGATACAAAGAAGCAGCTCCAGCTAATATGGTGGCAGCCAAAAAGCAGTGTGACACCTGCAAGTACTACGTGGCTGATGGGAAGGGCGGAGCTGATGCTGGTAAGTGTTCTCTTCCAGCGATGAAAGGCGGCTATGTGAAGGGCGCTGGCTACTGTAACATGTGGATGAAGAAAGCCTAATTCATCTTACTCGCTGCACTATCGTGATTATCAATAGAAAGCCTCTCTTCGGAGAGGCTTTTTTTATTTAACTGACAGTTTTTGTCAGTACACATTTCCTCTCACAATCCCTATAAATCTCACTCTGCCCCTCATGAGGAGAACATAGTGATTAAAACTTTCGTATCTGTTGTTTTTTTAATGACTCTTGCCCAAGCTCAGGCCGGACTAAAAGTCATTTATGGCCAAGACAATCGCCTCGACCTTTATGAAGTCACGAACTCTCTTCACTTGCGCCTTGCGCAATCTACCGCTGCCATGGTGGGAAGATCACAGATTAAACAGACCGGATTAGAAGCATTCCTCAACTTTGATCGCACTCTTGAAACAAGCCTACGGGTTTGCCCCAATGAGCGCTTCGCTCAGCAGCCGGCCGGCTCGACTTGCTCCGGCTTTCTCGTGGGAGAAGACACCATCGTCACTGCAGGCCATTGTTTGGTGCTCACAGCACCCACTCCTGAAGCGGCTTGCAAGAGATACAGCTGGGTCTTTAACTACGCGCTCACCACAGAAAAGCGTAACCCGAATGAAGGCCTAAGCACCCAAGACGTCTATCACTGTAAATCAGTGGTCACAGCGAAACTCACTGATAACCTCGATATGGCGGTGATCAAGCTCGACAGAAAAGTAGTCGGCAGAAGCCCGCTCGCTTACAGAACTTCTGGCAAAGTTTCTTCTGCCGCTCAATTGGTGGTCATCGGTCATCCCTCAGGTCTTCCGACGAAAGTTGCGGCTGGCTCAAAGGTTCTTGAGAACTCTGGGGCCACTACTTTTGTGACCAATCTCGACACTTTCCAAGGCAACTCGGGCTCGGCGGTGTTTGACGCTAACACGGGCATGCTCGAAGGCATTCTGGTGCAAGGGAAAGTTGACTACCGTCCAAGCATTCCGCAAAACCCCTATTCGTGTCAGGTGGTGAATAACTGCGATGAAAACGGTAACAACTGTGAACTCTCTGATCCAAAAGAGCCCAAGGGTGAAGTGGTGACAAGAATTACTGAAGCCCTGCCTTACCTGTAATCATTTTTAATACAATCCATCCGAGAACTGTGGCCTTTAAACTCCACGCCACAGTTCTGATCCAATTCGTACTCACCAGCCTCTCAATCGCCACAAGATCTTTGTGACTGGCCAGGATCCCATGTAGGGGCACTTGCAGAAAAAACGTCGACGCCCACACGATCAGAGTCAGGATCGTTGCACTCCAGATCAGCGGTAGGGGAATATCGTTCAAGAAAAATAAGCGCAAAGTAAAGAAGAGCTCTGCCAGCATCAAGGGTGCCACCACATAGGTGATGCGGTTGGTGTGAAAGACCGCATAAGAGACGTAGTCAGTGGCGGCAATCCACTTGAAGCTTGGGTAATGCACCACTTGAATCACCCAGATAAGTCCTGTCAGCACTGAGGTCACAAAAAAATGAAAGAATGTTTCCATGCCAACATTATGAGACAGTCCTTTGGCTTCAGAGAGAACAAAAGCGCTCGGTTAAAGGAATGTTGAAGAAAAAGCCAACACGCCATAAACTATAACTAATGAAAATCTCAGAATTCGAACTTGTTTTCAGGCAATCCTATGCCTTCTGTCTCTCAAGCCTCAAGTCACGCTACCGCAAGACTCTGGCAGGCTTTATCTGGGTGCTGCTCAACCCTTTGCTGATGTTTGGCGTTCAATCCATCGTCTTTAAAAAAATCTTGAAAATTCCCGTACCAGATTTCTACCTCTTTTTAGTCGGGGGTCTGGTCCCGTGGATTTTTATCTCCCAGACCGTTTGTATGTCCGCTTCTATCCTGACAGCGAACAGCGGTATCCTCAAGGCCTTCCGGCTTAACCCGCTGGTCTTAGTGAACTCCTCCTACTTCGATAATCTCTTCAACTTTTTTATTGCGACGGTGATCATCACGACACCAGTCCTCATCTTCTCCGATCTCGGCCCGCAGTGGGGAGTTCTCCTCGCGCCCTTGGCCCTGGTGCCTATGATCATCGGTTCCTTTGCTCTCTCAAGTTTAGTGGCTGTCTTAAACGTGTTCTACCGGGACACAAGCTTCGTGCTGAATTTCATTTTCTCCATCTTCTTTTTTGTGACTCCTATTTTTTATCCTATCGAGTTTGTGCCCTTAGAATTTCAGTGGATGATTGAAATCAATCCCTTTTACCACCTTATCAATCCCTATCGTTTTACCCTCTATCAGCCCCTTTCCATGGAACTGATCCCATTGATGCTGAAGGCTTTGGGATGGGCGCTGGGGTTGAGTGTAGTGAGTGCTCTTTATTGGAGAAAAAAGAAAAATGAACTCTTCATCTCGATCTGAAGTTATTCTCACGGCGAAGAATATTTACTTCGACTACCAACTCTCGCTCTATCAGCATTCAGGTCTGAGAGATACCTTCATCAACGCTGTCAGAAACCCTTGGGACTTTATCTTCAAAAAACCGGAAATCCTTCCGGTGCTTCGAGGAATTAATTTTCAACTCTATAAGGGTGACCGCCTGGGGCTCTTGGGACTCAACGGCGCCGGCAAAACCACTCTCTGTCGCATCCTGTCTGGCATGATGACTCCTAACGCCGGTGAGGTCATCTGTCCTGGACACGTAGAAGCCATTTTTGATGTGGCAACGGGGATAATGCCTGAGCTCACTGGACGAGAGAACGCCTATCTCTTGGCGCGACTTTTCTACAACACGCGCGAGGTCTCTCGTGAGCTGGTGGAAGAAGCGCTGGAGTTCTCTGAGCTCAGCCACTTTCTTGATGCCCCCTTCAAAACTTACTCAAAGGGCATGCAGGCGCGCCTCGTGCTCTCGCTGATTTCCAGTGCCCCCAGTAACGTGCTGATACTTGATGAAGTCTTCGATGGAGCCGATTTGTTTTTTAAAGAAAAAATCGCTAAGCGCATGATCAAGAAAATCGAAGGCTCAAATGCAGTGGTGTTTGTGTCCCATGGTCCAGATCAGGTGCTGGAACTTTGTAACCGGGTGCTCGTGCTCAAAAATGGTGTCATCGAATTTGATGGCCCCCCTCAGGAAGCCATCAATTTCTATATTCAATCAGGTGGTAGTCGCAGTTTTGGTGAGCTCTAACTCTTCGTCATCTTCAACTTTTCCTTCCCGTGCCACGACTGAATAAAGCGCAGGCACCACTAAGAGAGTCAAAAAGGTCGAGACCGTGTTCCCACCGATGATCGCCCAGGCCATGGGACCCAGGGCCTCAGCACCAGGACCGAGGGCGAGTGCTGCGGGTAGCGCTCCTGCCGTGGTGGACAGCGAGGTCATGAGAATAGGCCTTAGCCGGCGCGGACAGGCAAAGCGCAAAGCCTCATTGATCGTCGCGCCCTCGGCGCGCTTCTGCTTGGTAAAATCAACCAAAAGAATTGAATTCTTCTTCACGATCCCCATCAAAAGAATAAGACCGATCATTGAATAGATGTTGAGAGAAAGTCCCAGGCCCCATAGGGCAAGGAAGGCACCGGAGAAGCCGAAGGGCATCGCCGTGAGCACCACCATCGGATCCAGGAAACTGTTGAACTGCGAGCCTAGCACCATGTACGCCACGAAAATCCCGAGCACCAGCTCGAAGATCAAACATTGAAATGATTCCTTAAAAGATTCCGCAGTACCAGACTCTACGAGATTATAGCCCGCCGGAAGATGTTTGGTCGCAATCGTCTTGACCATGGCGAGAGCATCCGCTTGCGATTTGCCGGGAGCGACTCCAGAAAACACATTCACCGCACGCGAGCGGTTACGGCGCACCACCGAAGTCGCTCCTGGGCGCTCCTCGACCGTGACCACTTCCATCAGCTTGATGAGCTCTCCGCGGGTGTTACGCACAAGAATCTTATCCAGTGTCTCGCGCTCATTAGCAGAGACATTCAGCATCTTCACGCGGATGTCATTGCGATGACCGTTTTGAGAGAACTTACCCACCACTGCACCTCCGACCAGGGCGTTGATGGTGCGACCGATCTCATCCACGCTCACGCCATATTTTTTGGCGGCTACGCGGTTGGGAAGAATGTGAACCTCTTTGACGGCTTCTTTGTAATCGGTGTCCACGTCGGTGTAGATCCCCGAGGCTTTCATTTCATCCATGATCGCCTTGGTGGCCGGTATCAAGCCAGACCATTCAGGCCCTGTGAGAGTGAACTCCACTGGAAAGCCACGTCCGGAGGCAG
>JAJTIF010000074.1 GCA_021299675.1 Pseudomonadota bacterium
GAAGCCCCTTCTTGGGGACTACTCTTGTTCAATACGATAGCTAAGGGTAATAGGGCATGAAGTGCTCTAAAACCTGGACTGAGCCCTTTGGACTAGACGCTCCGACCCCATATTTTCTGAACAGGACGATCGTTATTTTTTAAACTCAATATCTTGCACTCATACTCTTCGGGACTCAAATACCCAAGAGATGAGTGCAATCTTTTTTTATTGTATACCTCATCAATAAAATTGGGAATGCTATTTAATACATCTTTCACCGTTTGATATTTCTTCACGTAGACTTCTTCTTTTTTCAAAGTTTTAAAGAAAGATTCAATAAAAGCATTCTCTTCAGGAACTCCAGGTCTCGACATTGATATTTCAAATCCATTCTCCAGAAGAAACTGAACGTAAGGCTCGCAAACATATTGCACTCCTCGGTCAGAATGATGAATGATACCTTTCGGAGGACTCTCGTTTTTAACTGCGATCCTCATTGATTCAAGACAAAAGTCATGAGTGAGGCTTTCGGATAAAGACCATCCCACAATCTTCCTTGTATAAAGATCAATAACTGCAGAGAGGTAAATAAACTGATAACGGAGCTTTATATATGTTACGTCAGTGGCCCAAATTTGATTAGGTCCAGTAATTCTTTTACCTACAATCAGATTAGGATAACGAAGCTTCAGAACAGTGTTTGTTCCTCGCGGACGCATCCATTTTTTTAAGCACGTATAAAGCTCAAATTCTTTCATTATACGCTTTAATCGCTTAGAGTTGATCCTTATCTTGCGTCGGAGAAGAGAGTGATAAACGCGGCGATAACCATAGGCCGGGAACTCTTGATGAATCTTTTCTATCATGTCCCGAACTTCAAAATCAGAGTATTCTTTTGAGGATTCATAAGCCTGATAGTAGTAAGTAGATTTCGGGATACCCATTACTTTGCACCCTTTTGAAACTGAGCCAAATTCTCTGAGGTGATCACGGATGAATTGTCTTTTTTCTTCTGTTGAGAGTGATAAAGGGCTTTTTTTAAAAGCTGATTCTGAAGATATAAATCTCCAATCTCACCCTTGAGTTCCTGGACTTGTTCCTCAAGCCGAAAGATCTTTATTTCGTCTGAGGCCTCACTGTTTTTTGGATTGGTGCCTAATACGCCCTTCTTATGTTTTCTGATCCAAGCTCCAACTGCTCCAGATGAGACGTTGAATGTTTTAGCTGCTTCACGATAAGTCATACCTTCTTCAAGGACTTTTTTGACCACCATAAACATGTACTCATTAGTCCATTTAGGATCTCTTCCAGGAGGACGTTTTTCTTTAGGTGGGCGTTTTCTTAAAATATCCATAAGCTCTCCAACGAATAGATTATGGCTTTACCATAAATCTGGGTTTGGATCGAGCTGTTCAGTAATTAATGGACGATTGTCCAGTCAAAGGGGCTCAGTCTAAACCACTAGCTTCTAACTCGCATCTCGCACTAATTTACGAATAAAAATAGGCCGACCGGAGACCAAAAATCTCCGGTCGGCTTTTTCTTTTAAGAGGCGAAGTCTAGCTCAAGTTTGATTTCCCCATAGGGCATTTCAATCTCATGTAGGGCGGAGGAGTCGATATCCACAACTTCAATTGGCGTTACTTTGTCAGTAGGTAGCTCTACGATCTGAGCTTTTGCCTTCTCAGCTTTCATGGCCCTAAGCTCGGCAGATACGGCACCCGCAGAACATTTTGAGATCGTAGCGATCTGACGATAGGTCATCCCCGAAGCCCGAAGCTTTCGGATAAGATCACTATCTCGCGTCTTTAGTCTTCCAATCCGCACTCCTTTCGCTCTGGCATTGGCCAGACCATTACGAACTCTCTCCGCGATCAGGTCACGCTCCAGCTGTGCGACAGCACCGAGAATCGTAAAGACCGCTGCACCCAAGGGCGTATTGGTATCGATGGATTCTGTGATGGAGACAAAACCCACGTTCATTTTCTTGAACTCTTCAAGGGCTCGGAGGAGATGAGTAACCGAACGGGCATACCGGCTGAAGCTATAAACGATCACTTTTTCAATCAGTCCTTCACGCACATCCTTCATCATCCGATCGAGAGAGGGGCGTGATTGCTTCACACCAGATTGGTTTTCATCTTCATAGATCACATAGTCCGTAATGCTGTTGCGGGAGCAATAATCCCGCAACGCTCGGACTTGGGCCTCAAGACCCGTTGATTGGTTGCCGGTGCTCACGCGGCAGTAGAGAGCGACTTTCTTTGACATGATTTTCTCCGTGTTACTTGTTTGGGGGAAAATCAACTGGTCGCGTAATTAGTCTATGAAGCTTCTTGGTCTTCTTGTTCTACTGATAACTTTAGCCCCACCACTTGGAGTAAGGATTTAAGTGTTGATAGTTTTGGATTTCCATCCTTAGAGAGAGCTTTATAAAGGCTTTGCCGGCCGAGATCCGCTTGCTCGGCCAATTCGGCAAAACCATGGGCGCGGGCTACATCTCGAAGGGCGAGTAGAAACATTTCTTCAGAGTCTTCATCATCAAGATGAGCGTTTAGATAAGCAGCTGCTTCCTGGGGGTCTTTTAATGACTCCATAAGATTAACGTCATACTTTTTTGTTCGTTTAGGCATTGTAGTCCTCCCAGAATTCTTTGGCGTTTTCAATGTCCCGCTCTTGTGACCCTTTATCTCCGCCGACAAGTAAGACCACGATGTGTGGGCCGTCCTCGCCGTAATAAACTCGATAGCCAGGGCCGAAATCAATCTTCAGCTCCCAGACACCACCGCCAAGACTGCGAGTGTTTCCAAGGTTACCTAGCCGGACGCGGTTTAGGCGCTTTCTAATGATTGCCCTGGCACTCACGTCTCGCAGACCGTTAAGCCATTCATCAAACGGACACTTTCCGTCTTCAGTTTCATAGGTCAGTAGTTCGCGTGGTATTGGCTCCATCATGTCAAATTGTATCCTGTCGGATACAAAAAGTCAATATGCCTATAACTCTTGAGATTGAGGTTAATTTTCATAGGCACACCGGATTTTCTCCTTGTCCTCTACCGTCAACCCAGGAAGGTTAAAGTCGCTGCGCCGGATGGTCTGGCAGTAGTTGGTTATGGCGTGAAGTGTTCGTCCGTAGTGAGAGGCCAGTCTTTGCCTTGACCAGCCCTCCAGGTAGCGTAGTTTTGCCAGCTCCGCTAAATCCACTCTCGACTCGACCCATTGAATTGGATAACTTAGACCCAAGACAAGTGGTTCTCTCAGCCTAGTGCCGCGGGCACCATTTATCAATATCTAAGAATTTTTACTTCAACCGTCTCGTGAAAAAGCTCGTGATCTTGCCTGCGTGAATGGTGCCGGCGCGAATGAGCGCTTGGGTGTGACCCACGTTCATGGCGTAGACCACAGGTGAGGCGATGGCGTCTCTGAGTTCGCGCTGGTAGCGCGTGGGCACAGTGGTGTCGCCGTTGGCGATGAAGAGATAACTCGAGTTGGGTTTAATGTTGCCGGCCACACTGAGAGGATCATTCACGATCAAAGGTCTCAAGGTCTCCTCATACGCTTTTGCATCCGGGAGATTGAAGAGTGCCAAGCGGCGCTCTCTTTGTCCCCGCACGATCTCTTGGTCACTATCGGCCAGCACCCCAGCTGCGTTGCCAGCTCCGGCCACAATTACACTGGCTTCGATGCGAGGCTCGGCACCGGCGATGTAGGCTGAGAGCATGCCACCGAGGCTCATGCCGAGGATGCCAAAGCGGGCATTAGGTGTGGTGAGCTGGATTTGATTCATGAGGGCCTGGATGCCCGCGAGTGCGCGCACGTAGGATTTATCGTGAATGCTGAGGTCGCTATCGGCGGTGAGAGGATTATCCATCTTCACCACGCCCGCGATGATGGCACTCATCCCGTTAGCGCAGAAACGTTGAGCAAGCCTTCTGTCCAGCACGGTTTCACCGACAATCGGAGAGACGATGAAGACCACACTCGAGGTGCGAGTGGTGAGGTAGCTCTTGGTGGTCACTTGCCAGGATGTGCCCTCGGTTGGATCGATGGTCTCAGTTGTGGAGCTTGTTTCTTGGCAGTTCGCCCAGAGGCCCGTCGAGGCAAGAGTCAAAAGGGTAATGAAGAAGAGTCTCATGAGATACCTTAGGTTAATTTTAAGTGGTGGTAGCATCTTGCAAGCCAAAATAAACTCAACTCGCCTGAGACATATATTTTTTACACACTAGAAGTCGGCTTAGAGCTTTGTAGTGGTTTTGAGCTGCAGAGAAATGGCGTACATGGCGACGGAACTCGCGCAGGCAGCGTTGAGGGCGAAGACTTCCTGATTGATCGGGATGCGCACCATCTGCGTGAGAGTGGGAAGGACGTCAGGTCGGATGCCAATGGCTTCGGAGCCAATGATGAAAGCACAATTCTTTTGAAACTGAGTTTCATGTAAAAGCGTAGCCTGCGGGCGGTTCTCAAAACCGATGATCTGATACCCTTTGGAAGCGAGGAAGCTCAAACTCTGGGGGAGATTGTCTGTCTGGTGGACTTTGAGTCCGTAGACATTCCCCATGGAGGTTCGCACCGCTCGTCGCTGGAAGGGGTGGACAGTGGATGCGTCCACCAAAACGTGTGTGAAATTGAATGCGGCCGCATTGCGGATGATGGCCCCCACGTTATCGGCTTTGGCGATGCCATCGAGCACGAGAATGGTTTGGCCCAGCATCTCCTCGAGCGTGCAGTCTGCAGGCCGCTGGGCCAGGCACATGACTCCTTGGTGGAGGGAGTAGCCCACGATCTTCTGCATGTCCTCTAGTGAGGCGTAAAAAATTTCGGGGATGTGTTGCAAAGAGGCTTGGTGCGCTTCGATCCACTCTCTCGTGGCGAGCAGCGAGTGGATAGGAATATTGGTTTGTAGGAGCTTGAGCACCACCCGTGAGGAGTCGGCGATGAATTTATCCGTGCCGATTCCTGACTCTTTAAGTTTGGAGTAGAGCTCGAGGGTGGCTGCGGGGGCTGGTTTAAGGTTCATACCCGCCTAGAATAATCAAAAGTCACAAATCTGGCCCTCACTTTATCAGCTATTAAAGGGATGCCGCTAAGAGACCGTTAAAGAGAGAGAGGTGTTAAGAATGCTAAAAGCTCTGATTTTTTTCGGATTAGCCCTGACGAGTCTCCAGTCTTGGGGCTGGTCCGGTCGCGAGGTGTGGAAGAATGCCAGCCGCCAGCAGAAGCTCTTTCTCCTTGAGGAGTATCGCATCTTTTTTGCTAAAAATCGGGAGCCCTTGGCGCCGTGGAAAGACAAGCGTTCGAGCTTCATACAAATGATCCAAAACGCCTACGCCGCTGAGCTCGACTGTGTCTTTGCCGGATGGCCTAGTAAGAAAGTGGGCGAATTTTGCGCTCCTCCGGCCTCTCATAATCCTGGCTACCAAGCCGGTAACTGTGAAGCCGGGAAACTGCAGTGCAACCCTTTGCTCTTTGGCAAAGGTCACTGCGCTCCGGTCAGCACCGATGAAGAACGAAACAATGCCTTTTTGAACTGTAAAACAACCTTCGCGGCTTCCGGTAAAAACTATGAGCAGATCCTAGAGGAAGTCGAAGCAGCAGATAAGCAAGTCGAGCTTCTCGCTCTACTCGATTTCGCAGACAAGGCCTGCCAGACAGGCTTTCAGGCACCGCAGTTTCTCTGCCGGCGCTTGGGCTCGGTGGTGGAAGGTTTGAGGATTGCCATCGAGAAAGCAGAGACGACAGAAGGGGATGAGGATCCAGAAACAGAACCTGAATCAGAAACAGCTAGCGCAACCGAAACAGCTAGTGCAACTGGAACAAGCAGTGCCGGAGCTACCAGTGACTTGGTTTCAGCCGCCGGTACAGCAGCCACGTTGAACGAAACAGTTCAGGGGGCCACTCGGGTTCCCACTAATTGCCCGCCGGGCACGGGGACTCCGACTCAGACTCCGACTGTAGATCAAACGGCGACTGCCCCAGTGACTGCGATCACAGGGGTGTATGGTCCAGAGCAAGCGCTGGCCGACATCAATAATGGTGAGCTAACTTTTATTGGACGTGATCTCTTTCAAAACTATGAGGAACGCTCCTGTGTGTACAAGAGTGCCACGGCGTTTGTGATCTACCATAACTGCATGGCCGATCGTCGCGAGCATCCCATCACGAACGTTGAGGTCATCTCCTTTAGTGGTCAATCCATGAGATTCTTCGTGGAAAATATTGAAGCCAGACCGGAGATCAGCACCCTGACTCGAGCGGCTTACGATAACACCTGGTCTATGAGCTTTAAGCAGGGTCCGGCCATTGCGGCCAGTGCCAGTCTCGCCGATCTCAAGACTCATCACGCGAGGCTTGAAGAAGATTTCTCTGGCTCCTGCTGGATTGGTGAAAGCGGTGGAGCGAAAGCCAATGGGCAGGGGAAATGTATGGGAAGCCTTGCCTCTCAGCAGAGCGGCTGGGCCCAGAGCAGTGAGAGTTTCTGGCGTGAGCCAAGTGCGGCTTGGGTCACGACAAAAAGAATGCTGCGAGAAAAAGTACGGACCGCGCGCTTTTAGAGTCCGAAGAGCGAAATATCTCCAGCTCCCAAACGAATCAGCTCCGGTGCTCCTTCACTGAATGAAATAATAGTGGTGGAGGGTGAGAATTCGTTTTCACCTGCATCCAGAATCTGGCTAATCTGATGAGAAA